>CABMCU010000108.1 GCA_902384685.1 uncultured archaeon
CTCATAAGGGAACTTGACCCGCATGTTGATATTGATAGTGTTCTTCTTAATCAAAAGTGATTTCTGCTGATGTTCAGTCAGCTGTCACGCCTAATTACACCGATATATTTGAGCTTAAAAACGCGTCATCGTTGGGAAATGGTGTGGTCATGTCTAAATTTACCGGTCATGGTGGAAAGTACTCGGCAAACGATGCGTCAGCAGAATATGTTGCTGAAATCCGAATATTACTTGACAAGGCAAAGGTACCATGGCAGACTGGTGAACTTGGAACGGTTGATAAGGGTGGTGGAGGAACTGTCGCAAAATATTTCGCACGTTTAGGAATGGAAGTCGTTGATCTGGGTGCCCCGGTGCTCTCCATGCATTCACCCTATGAGGTTACCAGCAAGATTGATCTTTATTCGTCATATTTGGCGTACCATGCGTTCCTAAAAAGCTGATATATTGTTTTTTTTTAAAACGATCATTGTCGGTCGTTCCCAATCGAAAATCCGTCTTGACAATACTCTGGGGTGCAGAGTTTATTGTTTTTTTGGGCAATCGGGAATCCTGCGAGATGCATCATTGGTATTGTTGCTTTTTTTCCGTGTTTCCATCGTGCGTAGAACCAGTGAGAAAAGAAGAATATCGGGTTTAATATCCATCTCTTATCTGGTGCCCAAAAATCGATATTGTTTTTCCAGCATCGTGCGATAACCTCCCACTGCAGCTCTGAAAGGTTCTTCAAGCTGGTCCGTCGGTTATTCCCTAGCACTGCTTCTTTTAGTGGGATGAACAAAACTGGTGTGTAAAACATTTTCGCGTTATGGTTCCTTAGATCATCGATAAGGTCAAGAGTTGCGCTAACGTCATCTTCTGTTTCATCGGGCTGGCCGGTCATAATGGTACACAATGGCCACCAGTCGTAATCGTTCATGATTCCAACACCTTGTACGACAAATTCTGGCCAGTTATCAACACTATATGGGAGTGCTTTTCCTTTCATGTATTTCTTCATCAATCGAACACTACCGGTTTCAATCCCGACTTCAACAGAGACAAAACGCTTTGGATAGGATTTACTTAACTCTGGTGTCCATCGTGTTTTTTCGAGAAGTATCGGTGATAATTCATCTAGAAGTTTTCTATCATAAATAATGGGTGCAAGGGATGCATGAGAAAGCAGAATGTGTTCAACACCAGGGTGCGATGCGATTGATTTGTATAATTTCACAATTGCTTCTCTGTTAGGGATGAAGTCTGGTTTTGATTTATACAAGAAGATATCTTCAGTCACTGTAAAAATAGTGCTTGTTCCTCCATTGATGTTGATTTTTACCTCTTTCATGATATATTCAAGAGGAAACGAATATTTTGTTCGGTTTGTGGGGCTGCAGAATTGACAGCCTCGTCCACATCCACGGGTGATTTCTACCATGCCGTAGCAAGCTGCGTGTGTGATGGAGGGTATTTTTTTTCTGTCTGGTTTCTGTGCTATAAAATACGATGGCACTGGTTCATTGTTCATCATTTTTTTGAACACGCTGATAAGGTCTTCTTCTCCTTCACCTTGAAAAAGGACGTCGATACCCCATTTTTTTTGTTTTCCTGCTTCATTAATTTGCCAGGAGCCCGCACCACCAACAATAATCTTGGGTTTATGGTGTTGGATCGCAGGGTGTGTGATGAGTTTTTCGAATTCAGCTGCGTTTAATGCCTCTCCGCCAAAACCAATAAGTGAATTGTAGGTTGTGGAGACATACGCAAGTCCCATGGGATCCATTGAGGAGATGCCTACGATTTTTGTATTCTTACCTATGAATTTGTGTAATTGATCATAATGGGCTACAACTACATTTTTTTCACCAAATTCCTCAGAGATGAGTGATTCTACTTTCCGGAGACCATAAATCGTTCGCTGTGCAGATCCATCTTTATTGTTTGGAATGTTCAGTAGGTGTTCTCGAAGTGCTAGACCTGAGAGTTTCTTTGGAAACGTGCAGATAAATGCAGCAAAAGGATTATCATCATATTCGTTTGCTTCTGCACGCGATGCAGTAAGAACAATAGGATAGCCATCGATGTGGTTATTATCCATTGGTGATTGCCTCCCTCTTGTCATGTCTGAGCAAGATTGTCTTAAACACTGGATCCTTGATGGTATCTTGAAGTTTGAGCAGGAACTCGTTCCATGACAGTGCGTTGCGGGACCAGCGAATCATCTCTTTTTTATGTAGAGAAAGGATTTTCAGGAAGCTCTGCCAGTTATATCCTTCAGCCTTTAACGGTTTTGACCATCCTGCGTCATTCCAAAGGTAAGTTGGGAGTCGATTACCGAACCAGAGGGTAAGGGAATTAATATCCCATTCTTTGCCTTTTTGTCTGGTTGATTGTTTTTTTAACATAATCGGTTCTGGTGGTATAATCAAGCGCGTAGATCATCCCTCATATACATAGTAGATGGCATATCGTATTGCAAAATCCTATTTATGCTTTTAGGAAAAAATGGCTTCCATTTTCTTTATTAACCGAAGATAAACTATTTATAATCGAGTTATCTATTATAGACAGACAATAAAAAATTACTATTTAGGGGGTCAATATTATGAAGAAGTTTGTAAAAATATTATGTACGCTTTTAATTTTAATAACAATGATCCTTTCTACCTCTGCTTTTGCAAAGCAAATACAACCAATCACCTTCACGAAACAATCCAAGGAAATCTATAATCCACAGATCAATCATACTGTGATAACACCAGTATCTTGCACAGATTTCGATCCATTGGATGAAAATATTATTGTGACGGTTACTATCAAGGAAATCAGAGCACTCAAGACAATCGATATCCTTTCTAATCCTGATTTTTATGTAAAAGTCAAAATCAATGATAAAGAATTTATCAGTGATGTTTGGCAAAACATGATATATGTGGAAAACCCAAATTGGTCTGTCTCCTGTGAGATTCCAAAAGATAATGAGTTCGTCAATGTCTCCATTGCACTGTGGGATAAGAGCAATGGATTGGACCGTCTCTGTGATATCAGCCCGGATTCCGGGAATTTTACACAGGCTCGTACGGCCGAGCTAACCTACAGTATCGCCACTGGAATCTGGTTCGGGCGTGCTGATCCTATAAATGATGATTTTCTAGGTGATGATTATCTCGAGGATCCAAGTGGATATGGACGACTTAGCGGAATTGATGATAACAGCATTTACGAACAAGATAGAGATTGTGAACTCTGGTTTACTATTTCACAAAATGATTTTGATGGCGATGGGCTTCCATATTGGCTTGAAGTAAATATGTACAACACCAGCCCCTTGATCAATAATCACGGTGAAGATGCAGATAACGATGGTGTTCCCATTGAGTGGGAACATACCTTTGGATTAGAATATTCTGAATGGGGGCATAACCAGGGGTACTACATGGTTTGCGACCCCTTCAAATGGGAGAATCAATCAACCTTAGACCCTGACAAAGAAGCGTTAGACAACATTGAGGAATATAAGACATGGCAATGGGGATCAGATCCCTTCAGACAAGATATTTTCATTGAAATTGATCAGATGGCATTAGGTCCGAATGGTGAAGGCAGCACTGTTCCAATTCAAGCATATGATATACTAAGAGATTCCTATGCGAGGCACAACATTGTTTGGCATATCGATGATGGTCGTCTTGGTGGTGGTGAATTTATCCCCTTCAAAAATACGTTTAATGACAATGATCTTAATCTATGGTACTGGAACTACTTCATGCATGGGGATGCACATAACTGGCGACGAGGAGTTTTCCGCTGGTGCATCACTACATATAATTATTCCTGGGCGAAAGGTTTTACATTTGCATCAAACATCAATGGGACACATGCCCTTGATTGTTTCTCACTTTCGACAAAATACCATGACATGCGGGCAAAAATCTTTCCTATCATTGATGGATGTTACCGACGAACGTTCAATAGGGAAATGAATCGAGCGTTTGTGTATGCGGGAGCCATTATGCATGAAACTGGACATACTTTAAACATTCGTGCTCCCGGATGTGATGCACCTAATACCGTATGGCCTTGGCAAGTTAATTACTGGCGATATGGGCCATATAAGAGTGTTATGAATTACCGATATATTTACAATGGAATCGATGATTATTCAGATGGTTCCCATGGAAAAAACGATTATGATGATTGGGGAAATATCGATCTTACGTTGATCAATCCAGGAATCCATTGGTAATTTGATTATCAATAGAGGAGACAAAGAGCATCAATATCTATTCTTTTTTTTTATTATTTGATTAGAGTGAGTAATGAATAGGGAGTTTCTGAATTAAAAATTGATATTTCCCCCGACTAGTCAGAGGAATAGAATCCATATATATAATAGATAATGAAAATTCGTTTCCTAATCGTGTTTTAAAATTTTCTCTGATATGACGTACATCATCATCCGAGTATCCTTCTTTTTTTACAATATGAAGAATAATTTCTCCTTCATGATCTTGGTACAATTGATATTCTTTCATATTCGGTGATGATTTTGCAATAAGTTGAAGCACCCCCATCAATGGTACGAGTCGTTTGGTTTTTGATACCATAAAATCCTGTACCCTTCCTCCGATCGTTTTAAAGACTGGATAGTTTCTTCCGCATTCGCAGCGATGTGTCGTATATGTCGCTATGTCTTCTGTTTTATAACGTATAAAAGGAAAAATTCCGGTATGAAAACCTGTAGCAACAATCTCTCCGGATTCATCCTCTTTTGTCACTTGTTGACCATTTCTATCAATAAGTTCTACAAGTCCGTAATCTGGGAAGATGTGGTAGGAGTTACTCTTTTCGCAGGTTCCTGCAAGAATGCATTGTTCTCGATGGCCGTATTGATCGTGTACTCTGCATTTGAAAAATTTTTCGAGAAATTCACGTTGCCAATCGTAGATGTTTTCTCCGAAGCAAAAAATTGCTTTCAGTTTTTTCAATTCCATGGAGTGGTGTTGCATATATGTCGCAAGCATTGTAATTGCCGATGGATACCCTATAAAATATTGTGGTTGAAGACGCTTGATTTTTTTTACGTAAATTGGTAGATTTTGATCCGTCATGTGATAAGAGGAAAGAACAAGAGTTCGAGATAATGGGCGATATTCCCAAGGTTTTTCCCTACCAATGATTTGAACAGATTTGTCCATGGCATGGCAACCAGCACGCTCAAGGAGTATTGTCATATAGGCGAGGTGTTTTGCGAACCATACCCCTTTTTCTATTGAGAATCTAAGAAGATAACCGGTTGATCCGCCGGTACTAGTTTCCTCAAAGTTGTACGTTGGGTAATTGATTGCTTTGAGTTCGTTTGAATATTTTTGTACTATTTCTTTTGTAAGAAATGGTAGTTGTTGAAAGTCATGAAGGGTTTTAATGTTGTCTGGTGTGATACCTTGTGTTTTGAAGAGTTTTTTATAATACGGCACATGTTCATACGCATGGTTGAGTAACGAGATAAGTTGTTGCCATTGATACTTTTTTATTTGTTCAAGAGACCAGTATTGTGAGTGTTTAACAAAGTTGTAAGTTTTTTGAAATGATGATCTGTAGATAAGTGTGGTTAATGCCGTTCCACGTCCTGTATCTTCATTGAAGAGGTATTCCCAGAGTTTTTGCATATCTCCTCTGCTTTTGTCTTGTCGTAGGAGTTGATAACTGCTACATAATATTTTCTGTAGAAAGGGAAAAGTGGAAGAGTTATCCTGTTATTTTCTCTTTTAGCTCAGTTTCATAAAAAACTTCCATAACATTTATATACTCACATAAATAATATTAAACCCAGTGAGGCAAAAAAGCATTAAAAATAAATGCATATGGACAATACTCGAGGAATTCAATGAAGAAAATCATCCCTATTTTCATAATAGGTACATTGATCTTTTGTGGATTTGGAGTAGCTGCATTTAACTCTGATAATTTCATGGAAAAAGAATTGATTTCAAAAAGTAATTCAACGTCATTCCAGTTTTCATCAAAACCAATTCTATGTGAAAAAGAAGAATCGGTGCAAATAGAAATAAATGGAACGACTTCCCAATTACTTGAACCCAATAAACCAGTATTGCCTATATTCGTGAAATTATATCAATTGCCCTATGGATCAAAAAATATAAAAGTAATATGTAATCCAAAAGATATCGGTACTATAATTCTTACAAAAAAGATAATATCTGCTCGAATCGCTCCCTTATCAAAAATAAATAATCTTAAAATCAGTATGAATGATTGTACAGTCTACAATAGTTCTGCGTTCTATCCAAACAATTGGTATAAATATGATATTAGTGCAGGGTGTGATTCTAATAACACCGAGGTTATTTTTGTAAAAATTATCTGCTATCCAATTCGATACTCACCAGCAAATGATCAGATTGATTATACAACCCACTTTGATATAATAATATCATATGATACTCCGATGATAATATCACAAACCATAGATGAATATGATATGGTGATTATTGCTCCTAAATCATTTGAATCAAATCTACAGCCACTTATTGATTTTAAGAATAGTAAAGGATTAAAGACGACATTCAAATCAGTAGAAGATATCTTTAATGAATACAATGGAGCTGACCCCCCAGAGCAAGTGAAATACTTCATTAAATATGCGTACGACACCTGGGGTATCAAATACGTCATGCTTGTTGGTGGGTTAAAATCTCATATTTACGCGAAAGATAAAGATACCGGATCCGCTGGTTGGAAAGCGTGGTGGGTCCCAGTTCGATATGTCAATATACCAGAGGAGGATGATGAAGGATGCTTATCTGATCTTTATTATGGATGTTTGTATAATGCAACAGGTGCTTTTGACAGTTGGGATTCAAATCATGATGGTGTCTACGCCGCATGGGGCGCGCCAGGTGTTGCAAAAGACACATTCGATATGAACCCTGAGGTCTACGTAAGTCGGTTACCTGTTGCAAACAAGATAGAAGTAAGTCAAATGGTGAAGAAAATCATTACCTATGAACGCAGTGGTCCAGATGCAAAACCCTGGTATAAGAACTTTATTGGTATTGGTGGAAAAACATTTGATTATTATGAAGGTAAACCTGATGGTGAGTACCTCTGTGACCTCGAATTTAACTATACAAAGAATGCGATTCCTGATCTGAACCTGGTGACCGTATACTCAACAAACAGGAACACAAGTGGGTTCGTTCCGATAGCAAAAGATATTCAGAAAGCGATTTCCCAGGGTGCTGGATATGTTGATTTCGAAGGACATGGGAATCCTCTTGTCTGGGATACGATCTGGTTTGATGGATCTTATCCGAATGATTGGTGCGGAGGCATTCATCTCTACAATTTTCTGAAGATTTCAAATGGTGCAAAACTCCCTGTTGTCATTGTAGGAGGTTGTCACAATGGTTTATACAACGTATCACTTTTCAAGACGTTATTTGATAAAGCGGGCACCCAGTACTTCTGCTATGGTATACCTATCCCAGTTTGTTTCAGCTGGGGACTTGTCGTGAAATCTCCTGGTGGAGCAATTGCTTCAACCGGTTGCACCGGCTATGGGATGGGATATGAAGGAAATCCAGTAAGTCTTACTGGAGAACTTGAGTCGAACTTCTTCTATGAAATAGGTAATGGTGCAACTTATCTTGCACAAGCTCACAGTCGTGCAATTCAGAAATTACTTGCTGAAAAAGAAATAGGGCAAATCGAAGCCTTCTGTATCACGAACTGGGCGCTTTTCGGTGACCCAAGTTTGAGACTTGGCGGGTATCCCTCCTAAAAAACGTTTAAACTTTTTTTACTTCCTTTCGTTTCTTTTCACATTCTTCTCAATCATTTTTTTTTTGAATTTTTGAAAGCTTTGAATTAAAATATCTAAGATGGATGATGAAAAGTGCAGAAATTGCATTGAAAATGCAAACACGATTAAACGTACAAAACCTCCAACATCCAACATCAAAAATTATTTAAGATTTATTTCAAAAATTCAAAAATACTTTTTAATCGTGTCTGTTATCACTTATCTTATACGAGAATTTACGAGTACTTAATCAACTATATCGTGTAGAAATCTTTATATATAAGTTATTTCATTCGGCTTAAAAGCATATCGAAAAGTATAAAATAATTATGGGGGCGTTGGTAAATGGTACAAATGCAATCCAAAAAGAAAAAAGAGAAGCGACAAAGCATTGAAGAAATCATTCAATGCCCTGAATGTAATAGTACACATTTAAGTAAAGATTATGCGCGTGCAGAACTTGTCTGCGCAGATTGCGGCCTAGTAATTGATCAAGATTTTATTGACCATGGTCCAGAGTGGAGAGCGTTTGATAGCGACCAGCGAGAAAAACGAGCACGTGTCGGTGCTCCCATGACATACACGATTCACGATAAAGGTCTTAGTACTATGATCGGATGGAAAAACCGGGATTCCTATGGAAAATCTATTCCGACAAGAAATCGAGCACAGCTGTATCGACTCAGGAAATGGCAACGACGCATCAGAATTAGTGATGCAACTGAGCGGAACCTTGCGTTTGCGTTATCAGAACTTGATCGAATGGCATCTGGCATGGGTCTGCCGAGGACCGTACGAGAAACCGCAGCCATGGTGTATCGAAAAGCAGTTCTGAAGAACTTGATTCGTGGACGTAGCATCGAAGGAGTGTCTGCATCAGCGTTATATGCCGCATGTCGACAATGTAATGTGCCACGAACCCTTGATGAGATTGCTGCATCCTCTCGCGTCTCTCGGAAAGAAATCGGGAGAACCTACCGATTCATTGCTCGAGAATTAGGGTTGAAACTTATGCCAACATCACCACAGGATTACATTTCACGGTTCTGTAGTGAACTGAAGTTGAGCGGTGATGTTCAGGCCAAAGCAATTGAGATATTAAAGGACGCTGCTGATAAAGAACTCACTAGCGGTCGAGGTCCAACAGGGGTTGCCGCTGCATCGATTTACATTTCATCGATCTTATGCGGAGAACGGAGAACCCAACGAGAAGTTGCAGATGTTGCTGGCGTGACAGAAGTCACAATCAGAAACCGATACAAAGAACTTGCAGAACGACTCGACATCGACATTATCCTGTAAACAGTTATGACGCGTTGGTACACCGAAAAAAAGAAAGAACATTTCTATAAAGAAGCAAAACGAACTGGATATCGAGCCCGCTCTGCCTTTAAATTACTGCAGATTCAACTCCGTTTTCATCTTATTCCAAAAAATGGTATCGTCTTAGAAATCTTGGATGCTCCAGGTGTATAAATTAATGTAGCAAAAGAAATAGTTGGCGAACAAGGCATAGTCATTGGTGTGGATCTCTCATCGATCCAACCATTAGAGAATGTACAGTTCATCCAGGGTGATATCACTCAAGCTGAAACCATAGTACGTATCAAGGACTTGATGAACAGCAGGAGGGCAGATTTGGTATTGTCAGATATGTCTCCAGATATTTCAGGGTGTTATTCGGTTGATCAGGCACGAAGCGCATGGCTGTGTGAATGCGCACTTCGCGTCGTAGATCAAATTTTAAAACAGGGCGGTCATTTTATCTGTAAAATCTTTGAAGGGGAAGATACTATAAAATTCATCGAGAAGGTGAAACATCGGTTTATTGTTGTGAAAACTTTTTCTCCTGAAGCCTCACGAAAAAGTAGCTCCGAGGTCTATATTATCGCAAAATCGTTCAAAAAGTAATATATAGTATAAAATAATTACTTTGAAAACACTGATGAAAGAGTATATTATATAGGAGTTGATATCTGCTAAGTCTTACTAATCGGTTGAAACAATGACAGACCAATTACTCTCCCTTGAAATATTTCTTAAACACACGTATGAAGATATAGAGAAGAAAATAGATGAAACTATTACTGATCAGAATATTTTAGCTATACTAAAGGACGGGAAGCGATTGCGACCATTACTTAGTGCGATTTCTTTTAAAACATGTACTGGGGGAGATGAATCATCGCAGCTATACCAACAGTTTTTAGAAGGAGCTGTAGCAATTGAGCTTGCGCATAGTGCCTCCTTGGTTCATGATGATATCATCGATGGTGATTTAACCAGGAGAGGCGAAGCGGCGTTCTATATTAAGACCGGTATTGATAACGCGATTCTGGTTGGTCATAAAATGCTGGTGGTTGGATTTAGCATTGCATTGTCTCATGGGGAAAAAATAGCGAAGCTGTATGTAGACGCTTGGGGTGGCACCCTCGATGGGCAACTCAATGAAATCAATTTCAACAGTAAAGATCTCCAGGATATCAATTTCACTGCAGATTCAAAGTTCTTCCAGGTTTATAGTCGGATTATAGATTTGAAGACAGCTACTTTATTTTCTGCAGCCTGTAAGGCTGCTGCGTATTGGGCAAATTCGTCCGATAAGGTTGCGGATGTCCTCGCAGAGTATGGAAGGGAAGTGGGATTTGCGTATCAGCTTGCTGATGATTTAGTTGATCTTGAGAAGGGTGAGATGATTGATAGTGTGGTTATCCCCCTCTTGACTCGACTTGAGAAGCGATCTGCGAAAAACGGTACTCTTAAAACACGATCGATTCGTAAGAAAATTGAGAAGAGATCACCTGAGATTAAAAAACTATATCTTGAGGAAATTTCAACCCATGTAAATAAGGCGCGGATGATTTGTCAATCCCCGATTCTTCCGAATAATCAATTTAAGACATTTTTGTTAGATGCACCGTTTTATAGTATTAATAAAATGCTGGCGGAAATTTACATTAATATATAATTTGTTATTGTGCTATGAGTATTGCCGCGTGATCTTTTTCAAATGGTGCAAGCTCTACTGTTTTTTTGAGTTTGAATTTCTTTTGTTGGAGGTAGGTGCAGACGAGTTCGTATGCTTGTTTTGGTTTGAGTGCAACATTTATGCTACGTGCTTTGACCATGATAAGCCCAATTCCTTTTGGTTTAAGGAATGTTGTGATGTTGCGGGTGAAGATTTCCGCTTGGTTTCTTTGGGAGATATCCTGATAGATGAGATCTACTAATGGGACAATGCTTTTGTATCGCTCTGGGTGATTTGCATCTGAAAGAATCGGTATGATGTTTGGTCGTTTTTCGCTGACTTTGAGTAGGTCTATTACTGCGATCGGTGATGTTTCAACTGCGTAGATGGTGCCGTTTGTGATGATATCGGAAAGATGGCTAACCGTTGTTCCTGTTGCTGCACCAAGGTAAAGGATCTGTGCATCTGCTGCGATGTCAATGGTTAATCCTTTGAGAAGGGCTGCAGCAAGTTTGCTACGGAATGGATTCCAGGATCGATATTCTACGTTGTCTTCAGTGATGAGTTGTTCGTTGTAGACTCTTATTCCTTTGCAGGCTCCAGGGTTTTGTGTGAAAAGTTTATCGTTTTTTTTGAAAATGCCTGAATGTTCTATCGGTTGCATAGTTTTCCCTTATGAAATGTGACTGATAAATAGTTTTGTCGAAATAATTAATTAGGGTTTGTCCTATACAGGCGGGGGGTTTAGATAGTATGGTGTTACGATCTCCATTATATAAGAATCAAGTGAAACTTAGTGCGAAATTTACTGAGTTTGCTGGTTTTGAGATGCCGATCCAGTATTCGTCGATTCGTGAGGAACATTTCGCAGTTCGTAGGAAGGTTGGATTGTTTGATGTGTCTCATATGAGTAACGTGTGGATTACTGGTTCGGATGCAGCAAAGCTGATTAGTCTGACGACCGTGGAGGATACATCTCGAGTGGAGAATGGAAAAAGTCAGTATACCGTGATTTTACGGGAAAATGGGACAATTATCGATGATACGATTTTCATGCATCTTGGCGAAAAATTCATGATGATTCCGAATGCAGGGATGAATCAGATTGTGACCAAGTGGCTTAATGAGCAGGCAAAAAACTATCATTTGAAGGCAAAAGTCGAGGATGTTTCCCATGAATATGTAATTCTTGCGATTCAAGGTCCCAAGTCAAAGGAGACATTGCAGAAGACGACTGATGTGAATCTTGATTCAGTGAAATTCTTTGATTGTCAGATTGTGAAGGTTGCTGGTGTAGAGTGTATTTTATCGCATACTGGGTATACCGGTGAGCTTGGATTTGAGCTACAGATTACGCCGACGCGGAAAGCTTCGGTCGTATTTGACGCGCTTCTTTCTGCTGGAGAAGAATATGGGATTCAACCGATTGGACTAGGTGCACGCGATACGTTACGGCTGGAGAAAGCTTTTATGTTGGCAGGGAATGAATTCGAGGGTGGCCGGACTCCTCTTGAGGCCACGCTTGGATGGACGATTTTCTGGGATCATGAATTCATCGGGAAAGAAGCATTATTAAAACAAAAGGAACAAGGGACATATCAGCGGATGACGTGCCTTGAATGCGTTGAGAAAGGTATTCCTCGCCATAAATGTGAGATTCAGAAGGATGGCATAGTTGTTGGTAATGTCACGAGTGGAACGTTGTCACCATGTTTGAATATTGGTATCGCGATGGGATATGTCGCGCCTGATAAACGAGAAGTAGGCAATATCCTTGATATCATGGTACGAGACAAACCATTAAAGGTAAAGGTGATAAAACCACCGTTTGTTCCGAAGGATTGGGCGCAAAAACACGAAGAGATTGCTACTAGATAAAAGATTGTTCGGAAATGAATCTACACATTTTTTGATAATAGCATAATAGGTGTGGTCGTATTCATTCTCTTTTATATTCTTGATGCAGAAAAGGTTTAAAACAACGAGGAAATACCATGTCTCGATTGCTATGACACATGACGTAAGAGATGGTTTAAAATACACCAAGACACACGAATGGGTGAAACTGACTGGATCCAAGGCAAAAATAGGGATCACAGACCACGCACAAGAAGAGCTGACTGATATCGTATTTGTCGAATTACCAACCGTTGGAAAAGAAATTAAAAAAGGTGAAGAACTCTGCGTCGTTGAATCTGTAAAATCTGTTTCTGAGGTATACGCACCGGTAAGTGGCAAGATTGTAGCGGTGAATACGAAGCTGGATGATTCCCCAGAAATCATTAACAAAAGTCCCTATGATGATGGTTGGCTGGTCGAACTTGAAGTCAAAGATAAAGCAGAAGTCAATACACTGTTGGATGCAACTGCATATAAAAAATTATAAGATTTCTGAAAAAAGAGGTTCTCTAAAAAAGGATTATTCTTTTTCTATTTCAAACAACACAGTTAATTGTAACATTTTAAATATAAATACGAGTCACTTCTCAACAGGAAATATTTTTATATGGATAATGTATAAGTATAGTAGAGAAGTGGTGGTGATGGGATGAAAGATGACCCGATAGCGCGGGTGCTTGATGATTTGCTTAAGTTTGATGATATTTTAGCGTGTATGGTTGCACGACGGAATATGATTAGTGTTATGCCGTCTGGTGAGGGATTCAAACCAGAGGTGAATCAGATCTGGGATAATATTCATCGTGCCATGGATGATGTGTTTGGCGTGATTGGTGCATATTCTCAGATTGGTCTAGGTGAAATGGAGTTTCGGTTACAGGACTATGAGGTGTTATTTTACGTGTTTCCCGATACCGAGAATGCGTTAGTTGCGATTGTTCCCGCTCTGGCGAATAAGGGATTGCTTGAGGTGGCAATGGAGAATGCTAGGCGTGAGATTCTTAAGATTATGAACCCTGAAAAAACCGAGAAAGTAATAAATACATAAGAGAGCAGCAATATGCAAGATCTTGAACAACTCCCTGGACCAGTTAAGAAGCAAAACGATGTTACGTCACAGACGGCAGTAACAAAAAAGGATGCCCCCGAAACTTCTGGTTTAGAAGCAGCAGTTGGGATGAGCCTGAAATGGGATGCACGAGAAGCGGGAAGAGAAGTTGCAGAGACGGCGATACGAAAATTAAAACGGCCACCTAGTTTCTTTGTTCTATTTTCAACGATTCACTACGAAAAATATGGGGGTTTTAAGGAATTATTAAATGGCGTGTCGGATGTTTAACCGAAAGATACACCATTAATAGGGGGAACTGTTAGAGGATTTACAAACAACTATGGTTGTTATACTCGAGGAACAACTGCTCTTGCTGTCTCTTATCCTGATATAGATGTAGCGGTTGGTTATGGAAAAAACACAAAAAGAAATCCGATAAAAGCAGCAGAACAGTGTGGAGAAATGATTGAGGCTGGGCTGAAGAATAGTACATTTACAAATAAATTTTTACTAAACATAATTTCGGCCTCGGAGCTACCTGATATGCCTCCATTCAATAAGAAAAAAATTATTAGATCAGGTTTTTCAATTAAGTTATTAATAAAACTCTTTGGTTTTTCGCAATATATGCTCCAAAAAGGAGCAGGACGAGATGATGAAGTAATAAAAGAATTGATAACAAAATTTCCGGATTATCACATGCTGGGTGGTGGAACAGTAGATGATGGCCCGAATTTGAGAAATTATCAATTTTTTAATAAGAATGTTATGACAAATTCTGTTGTATCTCTTGGAATAAAAACAAATTTCAACCTCGATGTAAATACAACTCATAACATGAAAAAAACAGACATTAATTTTACCATCACAAAAAATAGCAAAGATGGAAGAATCATTCACGAAATAAATGGAAAACCAGCAGCAACTGAATTGTTACGTCTTCTGAGATGGCCAAAAGATATTTTGAATGATGATACTTGGTATAAAACGACATATTATTTCCCGATAGGATTCCATGACAATACTTCCGAAAATGATTTTGGCCCAAGGGTTATTGGCGCAATTTACGGCGAATCACTTGTTACGGTGATCGGATCGAAAAATAGGGATGCATGTATTTTAACTATCGACGGTAGAAATTTGTTAAAAGCAATTGACGATAACTTGAATACTTTCTCTTGTAAACCAAGTTTCGGATTGATCGCATCATGTACAACTCGGCTAGAGACTCTTGGAGATAAAGTGTATCAGGCAAGGGGACAGGTGTTAAAATATTTTAATGATTGTCCTTTCATTGAATTTTTTGTTGGTGGTGAATCAACATATTCCCCAGAAAAAGGATTAAAATTTGTTAACATTTCCTTTAATACAGCGATTTTTTGGGATAAAAATAATCAAAAATCTTATCATAACGAGTTTGTTTAAAATTGTAGTCAATCCTATAACTTCTTAGTGTTTATATGCCATAATTTGAGCAGCTGCATTGATAAGTTTTGTATTATCTGAATATACTAGTTTTGCGATGTCGGTTAATTTATTGATATATTTACCAAGATAATGATCTCTAACTCGTTTCGTATAATTTTCAAATGAAAAATCGTCAGTCTTAAAAGCATCTAAAATCGTCGTTGCTGCTACTGCACCGTAAGTCAAAGATAGATGGATGCCTCCACCTAAAAATGGTTCGATACCAGCAGCATCCCCTACTAAAAGAATGTTAGATTTCGAGAGAATTCCTGAGTCTCGGAAATATGGGATTGGATGGCTTCTCCAGGATTTAGGGCTGTACGGAATATTACGAGATAGTAGTTCTTGACAAAAAAGTTCTTTCAGATTTGCTCGCTTGATATTTGGAAGAATTCTAGAATCACATATACCATGGTTCATAAATGTTTTTCCGTCTTTGAGACAAGGGAAATGCCATACATATCCTTGTAAACCTTTATTTATCGCAGTAAAATCTAACACCGCAGAATGATTATCGAATTCCAGATCGAATCGGGGATTGACTGGGGCAAATATTTCAATTGTTGGGGCTAGGTTGGGTTTTTTAAGAAGATTCATTTTCCGACGAACTGTACTAAGTGCACCGTCTGCTCCCACTAGGATTTTAGTATAGTATTGAGTCTTGTTTGTTTTGACCAACAATCCTTTGGAGGTATGAGTTACATCGAGAAATTTTTCATTTTCTTTTATAAGTAATCCTCGTTGCATTGCAGTATTTGCAAGATAATGATCAAATTCAATTCGTCGTATAACTCTAAAAAAATCTTTTTCTTTGTAAGTATAAACATCTTCACCTAAACGGATTTCCATATTATTTATTGATACAAAAGGTATATTCAAATCGATGTGTAAATTATCAAATATTTTTTGTGTCATCCATTTCTGAAGTCCACCGCCACAGAGCTTATCTCTAGGATATTTTTCTTTCTCGACAAGAATAGTTTTTGAGGCCAACTCTGGAGCATATTTATGAAGATTTAACCACGTGGAAACACCTGCAGGGCCACCTCCAACAATCATAATATCGTAATCATTTCGAGGTATCATGCCTTCTTAACCTTCTGAATTGGTTCCCCAAAATTCGTTAACTCATTTAATGTAAACCTGTATTTTTCTCCCCATTGCTCTGTTTTCTTTAAATGACTCAGATCAATAGATCCTACATGGTTTTTCCGTTCGTTCTCTATCGCCTGCATAATTACTTCAACGATGCAGGCAAAAAGTTTACCCGGTGGCATTCCAGGAATCGGGAGATGATGTTCCTTAGGGAAATCGACGTATCCACCGTCAATTCTACAGATATCAGGTCGCTTATGACACAGATCATACGACATATTTGGCGGTTGAGAGACATCAACTACTATTGCGTTCTTCTTCAAATTTTTAGATGCAAGTAATCCAGTAGGATGACTTGTAGCAGTAACAATGATATCTGCTTCCTGTGTTTTGAGATCAACCGTAGTCTCATAATCGCCCTTCAGGTAATGTTCAAGTTCAGATAACTTTTCAGCTCTTCTCCCGATAAGCACTGTGTGGTCGAATTGTGAAACTAGAATTTTTGATAACGCCTCGCCAATTACTCCGTAGGCTCCGACAATAGCAAGAGTTTGTTCTACTGTTTTCTTATGAGATAGATTTGCTGCTTTCAGAACAGCTTTACAGGTGACCGCTGCCGTGTAACTATCCCCGTGATTAGTAAATCCAGTGTACTCCTTCTGTTCAACAACCCATTTTCCTCCCTCAGATACAGAGGTAGTAAGGCCTCCGAGTTGAATCAGGTCGACATTGAATTTTTTTTGTAAAAAACATGCAGCATCAAGAATTTTTTGTCGGACTTTTTCTCGTGGAAGTGTCATCATCTCTTCTGCGGTCAATAAAAGTCCGGTGATATGACCTAGTGTTCCATTGATGTTCATCTCAGGAGAGATAACCAGATTATTCTGAATCCATGGTTTTGGAAATTCTTTGAGGTTTTCTTTATTAAGAAGATGACCAATGGTTGCAAATTTCATAACACCTTTCCCTTGTTATATTAAATCTTGTAATTTACTTATATTCCATTAAATTTTTCCTTTGCGAAAAATAGGATACATTAGATGCTAATATTTGAAGGTTCGACGGTACGAATCGCCAGATATGCTTTTGCTTTCAGTTTCACCTCATCTGGGTTGTACACGATTTTTATATGGGTGATATATCGAGAAATCACCTTAAACTGTGAAATTCTTTCCGTATTTGGTTCTGTTCCTTTCTCTGAAAACATCACTGTTTTTTCACTCCCAGGGTAAACAAGGAGATCATCACGTTTCGAAGGGGCAGCAATTTCTTTTTCTACGAGGTAATTAAGGATTTTCTTCCAGTGATGTTCTTGGTGATAATGGTTTGGGAAAAATGAACATTCCACTGCTACAGTTCGTCCAACCTTTTTGCTAATATCGAAATCTAAGACAATTCGATTGACGTTAAGAGAAATAAGGTCATTAATTAGTGTTGAAAACGTTTCGGTTTTCTCAGACCAGCCAAGTTCATGAAGATAAGGAATGATTTGTTTAGGGTCACGAAATTGAATGGACATACGGATATCTGAGATTTTTCGGGATAGCATGACACCTACGATAAATAATGAAGCATTCTTTGGCATTTTTTGAATGGATACGTTGAGATTTTGTTCTATTTCTTTTAATAAACGCTGTCCCATCAACGACGGTATTGCGAGTTTAGTAAACCAAGAAAAGTCAGAAGGATCTCCCATAGTGCTATCTTTTATTTTGGCTGGATTGAAAAAGACACTTGGTATAGATACTGATGGGGGATTTTCTGGCATATCAAATTCTAACCATGCTCCCAGGATCTTGTCATGTAATACAGAATTTGGTTTTGTCCACAATTGCGTGAAGTTCAGTATACGATTCCATTCAGGTGTCTGTTTATATGATGCCGGCAGATGGCCATTACTGAGAAAATTCGCTAGGGCATATCGAGCATTATCTCTTCCAGAAATAGCAAGTGCCCAGTCTGCTTGTGATTCTTCCCCGTTCAAACGGACTTCAAAACCTAAAAAATCTGTTACACCACTTGGAAAATAAGTTGCTATTGTTTGGATTTTTTTGAAATTATCAGGAGAAACAAGCATTTTTGATACGAATGGTTCTGCCATGGAAAAATAATCGTTCGGAGTTAATTTTCCTAGGGGAATACTTTTTTCCTCTGCATGAGAGATCTGTTGATGAATTTGATTATGAAGTTGATATTCAGGAGAAATCAATTTATTTTCTAGTTCAATTTCTCGTGCCGCTCCGGCGATCTCGAATGATGTTAAATGGCTAATGTACTTATTCAAGGGTGTCAGCCCTCCTGTTTGATTTTATAGTAATTGTTCTATAAGGGTGTTTTTCGCATCTGCGTACGCACATGGGTATCTCAATGCGATACTTCTGATCAACTTGGATTGGTTGTTTCATCCTCATATTTAGATGATCATCCTACAAAGCTGTGATTGAATCAACAATTAAGCGGAGAGGTGAAGTAGTCAAACACCGTCATCAGAAGAGTCGTAAGCATTCCATCTGACCTGTTTACTGATAGGATGTTTCTGTGTTGGTTTTGGTTTGTCCAAAGAGTCGTACTCCAGGGTAGACTTTTGCTTCAATAGCATGATTTGGTTTGTAGCAGATTTTAATGTGGCTGATGTATCGGACAAGTGCAGCTGAGAAATCTTGCTGTTGAATCCGTACTGCTGTCTGATAGGAGGTCAGGTCAAATTCTTGGGTAGCGTCGTCTTGTTCAACACCAAGGAAATCAAGGAGCAGTATTTTTTTCTCTGGGATACAAGTGTTTTTCTCAATGAGATAATCGAAGAATGCTTCCCAGCGTGTCTCAAGGTTGTATTGGTCTGGGTGATACGCGCATTCCAGCCCGATTTTCTGGTCAATACCGTCTTCGGTGATGTTGATGTGAAGGACAATTCGAGAGGCAACACATTCAATTTCTTTTATAAGCGTTGTGAATTCGTTTTTATTATCTGTCCAACCGAGTGATTTAAGATAGGGAATGATATCTTCTGGGTTTATTTTGGAAATAATTAGGCGTAAGCCATTAGTTGCCCGGGAGAGCATGGAAGCTACGTGGAGAACTGATGCGCCTTTTGGTAGTTGCTGAAGCGCGTGGAGGAATCGTTTTTCCATTTTTTCAGAGAGCGGCTGTCCGTTGAGTAAGGGTAATGCAATGTGCGTAAGCCAGGAGCATTTTTGAATATCCTCTAGGGTATCTATACGAAGGGATGGTACTTGGATGAAGATATTGGGAACCGGTGTTTCGGATGGAATGGTGGTGTCAAACTCAAACCAGAGGCCGAGTACCTTGTTGTATAAAACGGAAGAAGGATCAGCCCATGCGGCTGCTAACTTCCCGACATTCTGCCATTGATTCATGGAGCGAAATTCTTTTGGAAGTGATTCGTTTGTAAAAACCTGGGCCAACGCCTCTCGTTCTCCCCTCTTGGATGATACCGCGAACAGGTAATCTGCTTGTGCATCAGAGGAGTTCAGACGAGATTCAAATCCAAAGAAACTGGTGATGCCTCCAGTCAAGTGAGATGCAAGTTTCTTCATTTCTGTAAAGTTCTGAGCAGAGATCAAATCATCTGGGATATTAGATTCAACTGAGGATAAATACTGAACAGCAGTTAAATTTTTCAGAGAAGTTTTTCGAAGATGTATTGTTTCAGAAATGAATGCCTTTCTACTTTGAAAGTCGCTTATTTCTCCAAATGGGAATGATTCGAAGTTAGTTTCAAACCCATATTTATATATTTCATTCATTCTTTTCGTTCCCCAATTCAAACAATACACCTGGAAAACATAAAGCCCTCTTCCGAGAAAATCCTACAAAATGCGAAAAATCCGACTTTTTATTTACGTTTGCCGGAAATGGGGGAAAAATTGTGTTCATCCCATATGTGATAATGAACGTAATGAAAGATATCTCTAATTTGGAATTACCTGAATATTTTTTGTCTAATATACCAGTCTCTCGTGGTGACGCTAATCAGAAGATACAATTGTATCTAAACATTAGAAAAAGTCCTCCCTATTCATAAAGGAACATTCACCTGACATTCCCTCTGTAATACAGGATGTTCACTAACTGAAAATCGCAATGGTAAACATAGGTAATACTCATTATCCACAAATACCAGTCCGTTTTGTTCAAAGCTTTGTAAGATTGCAATTAATTCAAACTCAGGTATATTCGTAAACCTCTGTTGCAACTGCTGTAACGACACCGCATCCACACATGCAAGAAACACTGTACGTTCCAGTTCATTTAACACAAAAATCCGGATGTTCTGCCGATCCCGCTTGTCATAAATCTTAATGAAACTCCCTCCGTCAACAAAATAAAAAATTAACCTGTCGACGGTGGTTTGCCGTGTAATACCCTCAAGCTCGAATATCTCCCGTTCTTTTTTCCATTCTTCTACTAACGACTCCCATGGATTTTCTATTGATAGGATTTTTCGTTTGAAATCATACATAAAAGAAAATCCTTTCTCTAAAACCTCTAAGGGGTACATGATTAGATCGATTGGTGTATGCTCCAATCGTTCAATGTTAAATTGTTCTGGGTGGCTTTGAATCAAGCTCCCATGCATTACTCTGAGTTCGCAGAGTGTAGGAGCATCTAGGTACCCTTTCAACAGGTGAATAATTTTTTTCGTTTCATCAAAGTCCATTTGCTCTTCATTTGGATATCTCACCATGAGATTATAGTTATTTTTTATCCCGTTTTCTTTACAAAATTTCAGAACTGCGATATTATCAATTACTCGTACACCCTTGTTCATCTTCCGGAGATAATTCTGGCTGAACGACTCAATTCCTGTTTGAATTGTGATAAACCCAGCCTCTTTCATCATCGTATAATCCTTACTAGTTAATTGTCCTGCACGAGCCTCTACAAAAAACGAAAAATCCCTCCCGAGATTTTTTAATTTTTCAAATAAAGTTCGGTACTCTGTCTTCGGAAGCGTGTTTCCAATGAGTTGGAAATCCATGATATGGTACCGTTCGGATAGAGACTGGATTTCCTGAATAATCCGATCTACACTTTTTTCCTGGTAGCATTGATGCTGAATATTGAGATTGCAGAATGTACACTGATTCCACCAGCACCCCCGAGAAATCTCCACCGGAAGTCGCCCGTAATACTGATAATACTTCTGAACATCTTCAGATGTTAAAGCAAGTTCCTTATAGAACTGATCGTAAGAAGGAATAGGTACGGTATTGAGATCAACAACCACATCCGACCTATTCCAGAATATCTCGTCTCTCATCCTGTACATTAATCGAGGAATTGATCGAAAATTCTCATGGTCCGATGCAAGAAGAAACAATGCATGCTCTCCATCACCGGAGACGATAAAATCGACATATTCAAATGCTCGCAACACGTTTATTCCAAGCACATCAGCGGTTCTGCTGCCACCAAAAACAATTTTTTTCTCCGGGGAAAGTTCCTTGATTTTTTTCGCAATAGCTAACGACGGAAGTAACTGTCCGTAATTTAATGTAAATCCGATGATATCATATGATTGCCAGTTGATATGATCAAGTATCCACTGGTATAACAGATCAGTACGGTGTACATATTCATCAAATAAAAACTGTGGTAACTTAGAAGTGTGCACGAAATGATTGTTAAAGAACTCTCGGAACCTGTCCTTGTTATTCCTCCAGTGTTCAGGAAATACATACTTAGAAAATACCATTTGAGCTGTGTATGAATCATTTGGAGGGTAAATCAAAGTATGATACTTCTGTAGACCATACAACTCTACTGCTTTAAGATAGAGATGGCGAGATTCTATCGTTATTCCTCTTTCGCGACAATACCCCTCTAACACTGGAAGCTGAATCGAAGGTATTGTAATACCAGCAAACGGCATAGCTACAAGTAGTACACTTTTTTTCTCGTCGTGCATTGCCCAATCCAAAGCTATCAATCAAATATGGATTTTTATAATTAACTCAGGGCGATTTTTTTTCATTAATAAAAACACTAAAATACTTTAAAGTTATCTTTCCACTTAAAGAAAACATGGTAACGATTGATTTGAAGGATAGAAAAATTCTCTACGAACTCGATTTAGATAGTCGACAATCGAACACTCAAATAGGTAAAAAAGTTGGCCTGAAAAAAGATGTTATCTCATATAGAATAAAACGAATGCAAGATGAGGGCGTTATAATAAATTTTTGGACAGCTATCAATACATTTAAACTTGGATATCACGTCTATAGAATTTATATTAATTTTCAATATGTTAGCTCACAAATTAAAGAAAAGATTATTCAACATTTTATTGACTATAGAAATGTATGGGCTGTTATCTCTCTAAAAGCAGAAATTGATTTTGATATTGTCGTGTGGGTTAAAGATATTTACGAATTTTATCAATTCTGGAATACGACACTTGATGAATTTGAGGATTATTTCGCGAAGTACACCCTTTCTGTATATGTTGAAGCGTTCAACTATAAAAAATCGTATTTACTTCCAGATAAATCCAACCATGGAGAACGTCTATTGTATGGAACGGCTTGTACTGGAAAACCAGTAGAAATCGATGAAATTGATTATAAACTATTAGATGAAATTGCCATTAACGCTCGAATGCCGCTAATAGACCTTACTGAAAAACTCGGATGCTCATCGCAAACCGTGAATTACCGGTTAAAGAACTTGATAAAAAACAACGTGGTTAATGCGTTTCGAGTGAATGTCGATTTATCAAAAATAGGGCTTCAACATTATAAATTAGAGATCTATTTAAAGGATCACAAGCAGAAAAACGCTATATGGAATTATTTGAAAGAACAACCGTATTGCGATACACTGAATGTCGCTATCGGATGGAGCGATTTAGAATTTGAAATAATTGTAGAAAACGTACAAAAATTAGGGCAGATTATGGAAGAAATCGATGCGAAATTTCCTAATACTATTAAAAAACAAAGTTTTTGGATTTTTGATAAAGTTCATAAAGAACGATGGCTACCTAAATTTTAACTTAATGCTTCCTTTGACTGTATAATTGACTATTTTATAAAAAAATACATAGATTGTATATCTAAAAAACTACATGATATAAATAAAAAATAATTGTAGCACCAGATCTTATCTTTCGTTAACACCAGGTCATATTTTTTTATTAATTCACTTTTTTTTTTATAAGGGGCAAATACGTGGGCAAATACTTGATGCTACTGCGCCAGCTATTACTCCAATCACAATTATTTCCATATTTTCTCTCACCATCCTTTATTGATATTCATTATCATGATATACTTTATCATTAATAGTATATAAACCTTTCATGACAAAATATCAAAATGAAAAAAAAATCTCAGGAGAATTTCTCCTAAAAATACAAAAATATCAGCTGATTCATGAACGTTGATAAAGTGATTGCCCGATAGAATCCATCGCGACAACAAGCGGACCAAACTCTTTTACCTCAAGGATCCAGACTGCCTCAGGCATCCCAAATTCCTCAAACCAATAGACTTGGGAAACATTAGTGATTTTCTCTGCTGCAAGCACTCCAGCACCCCCCGGAAATGCAGTGTACACTGATCCGGTTTTCTTCAATGCTTTTTTGGTTCTTTCCCCCATACCACCCTTCCCAATAATCAAATGAATATTAAACCGATCAAGGAGGATGTCTTCAAATTCTTCCATGCGACTGCTCGTCGTAGGACCCGCAGACACTGCGGTCCATCGCCCATTTTCTTTCTTCATCAACGGTCCGCAATGATACAACGCCATAGGTGACGGATCAAAGGGAAGATCCTTTAGTTTCATCCCCCGCATCTTCGCATGCGCCCTATCACGCGCAGTAAAAATATTCCCTGTTACATAAATGATATCGTTCACCCGTAATTTTTTTAAAACATCAGACGATATTGGAATGGTTACATAATACTCCAAATTATTTCACCTCCCAACTCCCATCTTTATGAATAATCATAGATGCTCGGCGATCTGCCCAACACTGAATCACCACACCAACAGGAAGACTTGCCGGGTGGCGGTGTGCAACCTCTACATGAACATCGAGCGCCGTAACCTTTCCACCAAGCCCCATCGGACCGATACCGGTCTTATTAATCATCGTAAGAAGCTCTTCTTCCAAAGTGGCTATGAGTTTCTCAACATGACGATTACCAACTGGTCGTAACAATGCGCGTTTTCCTAGGTTCATCACTAAATCGGCATTCCCGCCAATACCAACCCCAACTACAATCGGTGGACATGGTCTGCCACCAGCCTTTTTTACTGTACTAACAACAAATTGTTTTACGCCCTCAAGCCCAGTAATCGGAGATAACATTCCTAACGCACTCATATTCTCGCTACCACTCCCCTTCGGTAACGTCATGATATGAACAGCATCCCCTTGCTCAAAATCCCAGAGAATATGCGGGAGATACGACCCAAGATTATCGCCATGGTTTGTACTGGTCATGGGATCAACAGTATTCGGTCGTAACGGGATTTCTAGAGTTGCACGAACAACTGCATGTTCAATAGTTTGTTTTAATCTCCCTATCGCCGGAAACCCAGTTCCGACGTTTACAAAAAACGTTAAAATACCGGTATCCTGACACATAGGACATCGTTTTTTCTTCGCCATTTCAACATTCGCAAGCATTCCTTCAAGCTGTACCTTCGCAGCCCCGGTTTCAACAGAAAACGCTTGTTTTAAAGCAGCGATAACATCTGGTGGGATCTCTGTTTCTGCTTTCAATATTAACTGCAGAAGACCAGCTTCAAGATCTTTTCGATCCATTGTGTCTCCACAGAACCATATCACATTGAACAGATAAGTTTTTTCTATTCAAAAAGGAAAAAAATAAAAGCGGATTTACCGCTTCTTTCCAATCTCATCAACTGCTTCTGGGTTTGCTAATGTTGAGGTATCACCGACTTCTTGACCAAGTGCTTTTGCTCGGATTACTCGTCGCATAATCTTTCCGCTTCTTGTTTTTGGTACATCAGAGACAAACCAAATCTCGTCAGGTCGAGCGAGTTTTCCCATCTCTTTTGCAACGTGGTCTCGCAGTATTTTTTTCAGGTCCTCAGTTGCTTCTACACCTTTCTTTAAAACAACATAGGATGTGATCGATTCTCCTTTCTCCTCATGAGGTTTTCCAATTACTGCAGCTTCTGCAACCAGAGGATGACTGACAAGGGCAGATTCGACTTCTGAGTTTCCGATTCGGTGACCGGAAATCTTCAGTACATCATCTGCTCGTCCCTGGATCCAGAAGTATCCGTCGCTATCTTGGCGAGTTACATCACCAGCGAGGTAGACACCTTTGTACTTCCCCCAGTAGGTTTCTTTGTATCGCTCTGGATTTTTATAAATACCTCTTAGCATCCCTGGCCATGGGTGGAGTAACACGAGGTTTCCACCACCATTTAATACTGGTTGGCCTTGCTCGTTGTAAACGGCGGCAGCCATCCCAGGTAATGCTCTTGTTGCAGAGCCTGGTTTCAACGGGGTAATCGGTAATGGGGAAATGACGAAATGCCCGGTTTCAGTTTGCCACCAGGTGTCCATGATTTGACAGCGTTCACCACCAATATTTTTATAGTACCAGATCCAAGCTTCCGGATTGATTGGTTCTCCGACCGATCCAAGTAATCGCAGACTACTAAGGTCGTGTTTCTTCGGCCAGTCCTCACCGTGTCTCATAAACAATCGAACACTGGTCGGTGATGTGTAGAACACACTTACACCGTACCGTTCAATGATATCCCACCAACGATCAGGTTGTGGCCAGTCAGGTGCTCCTTCATAGATTACTGAAGTTGCACCAAGGATAAGCGGTGCATAAGCGATATAGGAATGTCCGGTAACCCAGCCGATATCAGCGGCGCACCAGTACACATCTTCGTCTTTAATATCAAAGACCCATTTCAAGGTTTGTGCAATACCAACTGCGTATCCTGCATGAGCATGGATAATTCCTTTTGGCTTTCCTGTCGTCCCGGAGGTATAGAGGAAATATAACGGGTCGTTTGCGTCAAGTTTCTCTGTCTCACATTCACGAGACATACCCTTAGTGATTTCATGCCACCAAACGTCTTTACTTTTATTCCAGTTTACTTCATCTCCGGTTCTTTTATAGACAATTACATGTTTCACACTAGGTGCTTCTTTGACTGCTTCATCAGTCTGATTCTTTAAAGGAACTTTTTTACCACGTCGCCAAAAACTATCACAGGTAATCACTGCTTTTGCTTCACAGTCGTTCATCCGGTCACGGAATGCAGATGCGCTGAATCCAGAAAATACTACGGAGTGGATCGCACCAATCTTTGCACAAGCAAGCATTGCCATCGGTAATTCTGGTATCATGGGAAGATAAATACCAACACGATCGCCTTTCTTAATACCCATTTTTCGTAAAGCGTTAGCAAATTTATTAACTTCAATATACAAATCATTATACGTTAATTTTCGTATGTCACCTGGTTCTCCTTCGAAGATGAAAGCAACTTTGTTTTTACGCCAGGTTTTCACATGCTTGTCAATTGCATCGTGGACAATGTTATATTTCGCGTCGACAAACCATTTCACCCAGGGTGCTTCCCATTCAATAGTTTTTTTTGGAGGTGTGTACCATTCTACAAGATCTTTAGAGACTTCTTCCCAAAACCATTCCCAGTTATCAGCTTTTTTGTACAGGTCGTCGATTGTTTTTATGTTATGTTTATCCATCCACTGCTTCACATTCGTGTTATTCACAAATTCTTTTGTTGGTTTAAAAACCCGTTTTTCGTCCATGAGGACCGATATGTTTTCGTCAGTCATGTTAAAATCTCTCCCAAGTTCTTCATCCAATTATTCATATTATTATATATATCTAATGTTGGTAGCCTATAAAGACCCTTGAAATGATGGTCTTTAAAGCAGTTCCCTATCAAGTAATAGGGATGTGCCGCAATAGAGTTGTAGTATAAGTAGTTTTTCATCTTTTCTTTTGATTTTTCTCGATAAAACATCTATGAAACACCACAAATAATCTTGTTGACAAGGGGTGGAAAATCAAACTCTTTAATCACTTCCATACGCTCTACCATATAAGTACTAATGAATGGTGGGTGGGAGAATAAATTATTTTCTTTTAGAAACCTGATTTTATTCATTTCATCTTCTTTGTAATCTTGATAGGTCTGGTAAACTGAGAGGAGAACTGCTTCAAATTTCCTGCTTGCAAAAAATATTGTTGATGGAGAATTCAAGAATGAGAAATCATGCGTGCTGGGGGCTTTATTTAAGTTGAATCTGATGTGATAGAATGTGAGGATTTCTACACCTAATGTTTTGAGATTTGGGAGGATGAGCGTCTGTAACAATCCTTCTTCGAAAAATTCTTTTTTCATGCGAGCGACCGTATGTCGTGAAAGATTAACGAGATTCCCTATTTGTTGTGTAGTCGCGGTTGGATGCTCTACCAACGCGCTGTACACTTTTTTTTCTTTCGATGTTAATGCAACCGTCGTGACGTTGCGGAAGAGATCAGAGGTTATTGATATTTTTTGTGTATCGCCTAGTCCGTATACGTTTTGGAAAAACGCGGAGAAATCAAAAAATCGGTGGATGTAACTTGTTTCAAATGGAAAGATTACTTCATGAGGATATTCTTTCTCCAGGAGTCCAAGTTTTCCAAATGTTTCTGTTCGTATCTCATTAATTCGTCCAATGTTGGTGTAATTCTGTGAGAGACTAATCGAGAATCCTTTTTCTTCTTCTCCTACAGAAAAAAAGATTTCATCGAAAACTTCAATGGTCCGTTTGGTCGTCTCTATCCTCTCTTTTAGTGGAATCACAGGATTGAATTGCATGTAAATAATCGCGAGGAGTTCACAACCAAGGCGGTTGGGGAGCGGGAAGATGATGGTTCGGTAATATCCTTGTGTCGTGAGTCGTCGTTTGATCGATGTGAATGTAGATAGTTTCATCTGTAATATCGCAGAAAGTTCACTGTCGGTGATAGTTGGGTAATTGCAGATTCCGTTTAGGACTTTTTTTTCGTTTTTGTTTAATATTGGTTGATTCACAGTCCCGGAACGAAAAACACCCATAAATAATTATCTCATATTACTCAATTATTTTTTAAATTTTAGTAAAAAGAGCAATAAAATAAATAAATTTTGCTAAATTACTATATATTTTCCTCTGAATCGTCTATATGAGGAAATCATTACCAAAAGTTTATTAAACCTTTTTTATATTTCCGCACCAACAGCTAACACGAGAGGTTTGATTATGGGAAAAACAATCACAGAAAAAATACTTGCTACCCACATTATAGAAGGAAAATCAGAAAAAGGAAAAGAAGTCGGTATTAAAATAGACCAAACACTCACCCAAGATGCTACTGGAACCATGGCGTATCTTCAATTTGAAGCAATGAATGTTCCAAAAGTTAAAACGGAACTATCTGTTAGTTACGTTGATCACAATACCGTTCAAATCGGTTTTGAAAATGCAGACGACCACAAATATTTACAAAGCGTCGCTGCAAAATACGGCATCGTCTACTCACGTGCTGGAAACGGAATCTGTCATCAGATTCATCTCGAGCGATTCGGAAAACCAGGTAAAACACTTCTTGGTTCAGATTCACATACTCCCACAGGTGGAGGCATCGGTATGATCGCAATTGGTGCCGGAGGACTTGATGTTGCCGTCGCAATGGCTGGAAGACCTTTCTACCTCACCTACCCAAAGGTTATCAAGATTAATCTTACTGGAAAACTCAGACCCTGGGTGGCTGCAAAAGATGTGATTTTAAAAGTTCTCGAAATTTTCTCGACCAAGGGAAACGTAGGGTATGTTTTTGAATACGGTGGTGAAGGTGTCAAAACACTCTCTGTTCCAGACCGTGCAACCATCACGAACATGGGTGCAGAATGTGGAGTGACTACTTCGGTTTTTCCTAGCGATGAGACTACGAAACAATTCCTCAAAGCGCAGGGCAGGGAAAAAGACTGGGTTGAACTTCTCGCAGACGATGATGCAACTTATGACCGCGTCGTCAACATCAACCTTAGTGAGCTTGAGCCACTCGCAGCAACACCACACAGCCCTGGCAACATTAAGAAAATAAGGGACATCGAAGGCCTAGCTGTTGATCAGGTCTGTATCGGAAGCTGTACAAACTCCTCCTATACTGACATGATGACAATTGCCAACATTCTGAAAGATAAGAAAGTCCACCCGAATGTCAGTTTCGTCGTCGCCCCTGGGTCAAAACAAGTACTTGAAAATATTACTCGAGATGGTGGCCTTGCGTATCTCTTTGGTGCTGGCGCGCGACTTGCTGAATCCGCCTGCGGGTTCTGCATTGGGAATAGCCAGTCGCCAAAATCCGGTGCGATTTCATTACGTACGAGTAATCGAAAATTTCTTGGAAGATCAGGAACCAAATACGCACAGGTTTATCTTGTCAGCCCTGAGACCGCTGCTGCAGCTGTTATCACCGGTAAAATCACCGACCCACGAGATTTAGAAAAAATTAACATCCAATATCCCAAGATGACGATGCCGAAGAAATTCTATATCGACGATGGTATGTTCATTATGCCTCCCGCAGATTCCTCGAAAATCAGAATTCAGCGTGGACCAAACATCGGTGAACCACCGAAAAACACCGCGCTTCCTGAGTCAATCAAAGCAGAAGTCACTATCAAAGTCGGTGATGAAATCACCACGGACCACATCATCCCCGCTGGAGCGAAAATGAAGTATCGCTCTAATATCCCGAAATACGCAGAGTTCCTCTTTGAAGTTGTTGATCCGAAGTTCTATGATCGTGCGAAAAAGATTAAGGAATCTGGCTTGCAAAATGTTATTGTCGCTGGTGTCAGCTATGGCCAAGGGTCCTCACGGGAACATGCTGCTCTCTGTCCTATGTATATGGGCGTGAAAGTAGTTATTGCGAAAAGCATGGAACGAATCCATAAGGCAAACCTGATTAACTTTGGAATTATTCCCTTAACCTTCGTAAACAAAGAGGATTACATACTCATTGATCAGGGAGACCACCTTGAGATACCTGGGATACGTAAAGTACTTTCAGGCAAAGGAAACAGTGTAACAGTCATCGATACGACAAAGGGAAAGGAATTCCAAACGGCCTTTGATCTTACAGAACGTGACAAGAAAATCATCCTTGTGGGGGGGTCACTCAACTACATAAAATAAGAAAGGAGAAATCAAACATATGAAAAAAAGAATTGACACCAAAAACAAGATTAAAATGAAAAATACGATCGTAGAAATCGATGGAGATGAAATGACCAGAGTTATGTGGTCAATGGTCAAAGAGAAACTCCTCATTCCGTTTCTTGACATGAATCTTGAGTATTATGATCTCGGATTGAAAACACGTGATGAAACCGATGATAAAATCACTATTGAGGCAGCAAATGCGATTAAAAGACATGGTGTAGGTGTCAAATGTGCGACAATCACGCCGAACAAAGATCGTATTAAGGAATACAATTTAAAAAGGGAATGGCCAAGTCCGAATGGTACCATTCGAGCAATCCTCGATGGAACAGTATTCCGCAGTCCAATCCTGGCTAAGAACATTCCACCTTGTGTACGGAATTGGACGAAACCAATTCATATCGGCAGACACGCATACGGTGACGTCTACAAGAATCAGGAAATTCGTGTTCCTGGGCCAGGAAAAGCAGAGCTATCGTTTACACCCGCTGACGGTGGACAACCCATGAAACTAACTATACATGAGTTCAAAGGACCAGGAATCATCCAGGGGATTCACAACACTGACAAGTCCATCAATAGCTTTGCAAAAGCATGTTTCACCTATGCATTGGATCTCAAAGTACCTCTTTGGTTTGCAGTGAAAGACACCATCTCAAAGACGTATGATGCGCGATTCCGGCAGATTTTCCAGGAGGAGTTTGAGAAAAACTGGAAGAAAAAATACGAGGAAACAGGAATCGAATATTTCTTTACTTTAATAGATGACGCTGTCGCTCGTATCATGAAATCCGAAGGCGGTATACTATGGGCATGTAAGAACTATGATGGAGATGTGTTATCTGATATGCTTGGGTCCGCGTACGGGAGTCTTGCGATGATGACCTCTGTCCTTGTATCGCCAGAAGGATTCTTTGAATATGAGGCGGCGCATGGGACCGTTCAGAAACATTATTATAAATATTTGAAAGGTGAGAAGACCAGTTCAAATCCCATGGCTCTTATTTTCGCTTGGACCGGTGCCTTGAAGAAACGAGGGGAGTTGGATAACACCCCGGACGTCGTCGAATTTGCTCATAAACTTGAACAGGCATCATTAGAGACAATTCAAAGTGGTATCATGACCGGAGATCTTCTCAGGGTAGTATTACCGAATCAGAAAAACAAACAAGTCTACACTGAGGAGTTCATTGATTCAATCGCGGATCATTTGAAGAAAAAAATGTAAAAAAAGGAGGATGAAATATGGCGCAGAAAGCAATCCGAGAGGCAGACGGAAAACGCATGATCGCACGTTTACTAAAAGAGTATACGAATAAGAAATATACCGTCGATGAGAAGTTTGTGACGGTTGGACCACAGACCGATCTAAAGCGACTTCCGGCTATCTACAAATGGCTTATGAAAGAAAAACTGGTGGTAAAACCAGACCAACTTATCAAAAGACGAGGGAAAAGCAAACTTTTACTTCTGAATGTGGATTGGAAGGAAGCGGAGAAATGGATTAAACAGCACATGAACAAACCAGTAACTGTTGGAACTGTAACCGGTACTCTTGATCATTTTATCGTTGAACCATTCGTTCCACATAATGAGAATGATGAATATTACCTTGCGATCCTCTCACAGCGAGAAGGTGATCAGATATTATTCCATCGTCAGGGCGGTATTAACGTCGGTGATATTGATGCAAAGGCAGTTCGTATGAGTATCCCAATTGGGACGTATCCATCCGCTTCAGATATTGAGAAAAAACTTCTTAGCAACGTTCCGAAGGAACGACGAGAACTGATTGCGGGTTTCATTGAAGGAATGTTTAAATTCTATGCAGATCTCAACTACACCTACCTTGAGATTAACCCATTTGTCGTGAGTAATAATCGTGTTTTCCCCTTAGATCTTGCAGCGAAACTCGATGACACCGCTGAGTTTATCAGCGGGAAAAAATGGGGTGGAATAAAATTTCCATCACCGTTTGGACGCACGCTTTCAAAAGAAGAAGCATATATCGAAGACCTTGATTCTAAGACAGGTGCATCATTAAAACTCACAGTCATCAACCCGGAAGGACGGGTGTGGACCATGGTCGCGGGTGGTGGAGCATCCGTCATTTACGCAGACACAATTACAGACCTGGGGTTCATGAATGAGATGGCGAACTATGGTGAATACTCTGGTGATCCAAACGAAGAATTCACTTATCTTTATGCACGAACAATCCTAGATCTGATGACCCGGAAGAAAAATCCGAAGGGAAAATTCTTACTGATTGGTGGTGGTATCGCAAACTTTACCGATGTTGCGAACACGTTCAAAGGTATAGTAAGAGCCTTGAAAGAATACAAAGAGAAACTCCGTGAAAACAAAGTGAAGATCTATGTTCGTCGAGGTGGACCAAACTACAAAGAAGGTCTCCGGGTCATGCGGGAGTTAGGGGAGCAGCTCGGTGTTCCGATTGAAGTCTACGGACCAGAGACACATATGACAAAGATTGTTACAATGGCGTTGAAAGGAGGGAAGTAACCATGGCAAGAAAAGAATATATTTTGTTTGATAAAGATACCCAGGCGTTCATCTATAACATGCAGACTAATGCCGTGCAGCGGATGTTGGATTTCGATTATGTTGCAGGCAGAAAAACTCCTTCTGTTGCTGCGATTATCAACCCAACCGGATCTGATGGTTTCCAAAAGTTCTTCTTCGGGCCAAAAGAAATTCTTGTCCCGGTGTATAAATCAATGAAGAACGCAATGGATCGATATAAAAACGTGGATGTGATGATCAATTTTGCATCATTCCGGTCCGCTGCAGCGTCAACCGAGGAAGCATTTGCGTTTCCGCAGATTAGAACGGTTGTAATTATCGCAGAAGGTATCCCGGAACGTAGAATGCGGGAGTTGATTGCAAGAGCAAAACAACTGAATAAAATCATTATCGGGCCAGCGACCGTCGGAGGAATTGTTGCCAGAGCATTTAAAATCGGGAACACCGGGGGAACTATTGAGAATATCATGGATTCGAAACTTCATCGACCAGGCTCAGTTGGTTTTGTGTCAAAATCTGGTGGGTTGAGTAACGAGGCATACAACATTGTGGCACAGAACACAGATGGTCTCTATGAGGGAATAGCGATTGGTGGCGATCGGTACCCTGGGTCGACTTTACTGGAGCATTTATTACGATTCGAGAAGAACCCTGCGATTAAAATGCTCGTATGTCTCGGGGAAGTCGGTGGTTCTGACGAATATACAATTGTTGATGCGTTGAAAAAGAAGCAGATCACTAAACCCCTTGTGATGTGGGTGACGGGGACCTGTTCGAAAGCTTTTAAAACCGAGGTCCAGTTTGGTCATGCGGGAGCAAAGGCAGGCTCAGATTCCGAAACAGCGGATGCGAAGAACGATGCACTCAAAGCAGCAGGCGCTGTTGTTCCGAATTCCTTTGATGATTACGGAGAGAAAATTGCGATGGTCTATAGAGACCTCGTGAAAAGGAAAATCATCGTCCCTACACTAGAACCCCCTGTTGTGAAGATCCCGATGGATTATAACACAGCCATAAAAGCGAAACTGGTGAGACGGCCAGCGAACTTCATTTCTACAATTTCCGATGATCGTGGTGAAGAGCTCCTCTATGGAAATATGCCGATCTCTGAGGTGTTCAAAAAAGATATTGGTATCGGTGGTGTGCTTTCTATCCTGTGGTTTAAGAAACTATTACCCGACTATGCGACGAAGTTCATTGAAATGGCGATCATGGTGACCGCTGATCATGGACCTGCCGTGTCAGGTGCGCATAACACGATTGTTGCGGCTCGCGCAGGCAAAGATCTTATTTCTTCTCTTGTCTCTGGGATGCTTACCATCGGTCCACGGTTCGGTGGTGCTATTGATGGTGCTGCACAGATGTTCTCTGAGGCGTATGATGCGGGTAAAACACCTCAGCAGTTCGTCGATGATATGAAAATAAAAGGAGTCAATATCCAAGGGATTGGTCATCTCGTGAAATCCATCCACAATCCTGACATGCGTGTCACAATAATTAGTTCATATGCAAAGAAGCATTTCAAGAGCACCCCGCTTCTTGATTATGCACGAGAAGTGGAGAAAATCACGACATCAAAAAGGGATAATCTCATTTTGAATGTGGATGGATGCATTGGGATTTGTTTTGTCGATTTACTGAGATCAGAGCTGACGAAGCAAGAAGCAGATGACTATATCAAAATGGGTGCATTGAACGGCTTGTTCGTCCTTGGTCGGAGTATCGGATTAATCGGACATTATCTTGATCAGAAGCGTCTGAAACAGGGTTTGTACCGCCACCCCTGGGACGATATTGCATATATGCTTCTAGAAAAATAATGAAACACATAGATATGAGCCGCTCATCTCGGCTTTTTCTTTTTTTTGTTATATTTTAATTTATTCATGCAATATAAAATAAAAATTGTTATTCCCATTAAATTGTGTTATATGTATTCTACGAGGTTTTTTATTTGAGGGTTCTTGAAACCATTCTTACGGACTGGAAAAAGAGTCTCAAGGAGTTGATATCCTCCAAAATATTTTCCAAGTCTTCCGAATAATCCATCAACTACTTTTTTTGCAGTCAAAATATCAGGGGCGTAAAATGTCACGACTGCATCGTGCATTCCATGAGTAATTAAAATATCATCGATTTTTATCCCATTTGGAAGGCTGTCATCGAGCTTTTCTAAGATTACTTCTTTTTTCATTGCATCATCTAAGTGTAATGTGCTTCTCTTCAATAGCAGGACAAAGTACCTGAGATTTTTTTCTTCTGCATCCACTAAAGCAGAATACCCCCAAATTCTCTTCTCTTTTTCCAGATTTTTAATAATCCTTGCGATTTTCTGCGGGGATAAACCACATCTCTTACCCAGCTCACTGATGCTGTCCTTTGCATGTTGCTCTAAAGCATCTAAAACTTTAATCTCATCCCTTTTCATTGATTCTATGCTACTTTTCGACAAGTGTTCAACCTTCCTTTTCCTGTGTATTCAATAAATCTGTTTTTGAACCAGAGATTATCGCAGAATTATAACTATTTCTTACATAAAAACATATCTTGGCACGATGTTTTTGTTAAAATCAATAAAAGCACGCCTAGCGAGAGATTGTTGGCGGTTCTTAATACCTCCAACGCCTCCCCATAGATTAGCATTAGATACTAAATACCCTCTGTTAATCTAACTAGGCATGTTATTATTTGTCATTCCTTATATTTATAATTTACCTTGTTTTTACTTGATTTTAACTGTTTTCCTTTGTTTTTTCTTACTTTTACTCGAAACTAAGGAAAGAGCAATAATCGTTAAATAAGTCATAAAAAGATCAGAAAAGATGTAACAATATGGTGACAAAAAAGAAGCAGAGAAGAATTGTGTTTGACGAGCTTTCAGAAAAATAAAAAGTTGGAGACGAATGGAATGACGTCGCCATTCGTCCTAATTCTAAAAACAGTAGAAGGAGAACAATGTGAAGACCTCTGCTAGATGTTTTTACCTAAAACAGTATACTATAGGTATCATGCAACCAACGAAGAGGCATTTTCTTTTTTTTAATGGAATAATACTGGGAGGGACTGGTTCGTTGGTTATCGTAGCTATGAATGGCTGGTTTTGACTGACTGTAAGTTCTTCAGAGGTGAGCAAGAAAATTATCTGATTTAAGCACTGTTTCAAACTAATAGAAAAGAAAAAAGAGTTGGTGCTGAATAAGAAAATAATGCTTTGTGCACCAAGTCCTATTCTTTGATAATACTCCTGTTTACTTTGCGAGAACTATCTCGATTGATGAGACGTTTGAGGTTCGTCCTTCTTCGTTGGTGATCGCTTCTGTTCCGATGCGTATTTCTTTGACCTTTGCATCAGAGGCAAACCGATTTCTGGTTATTTCTGCTGCATCGACTGCTCTGCTAATCGCTCGCCCTCGCGCTTTTATAATCACTTCCGATGATCCGCTGTTGAACTGGGTAACGACTGCCAGAACGTAGCTCATTGGTGGTTTGTTTCCTACATAGATCACGTTTTCTTCGCTTTCTTCTTTTGCTGTCATATACTCTACCTCTCTGTTAGTTTCTAGGTTAGTAAGCGGTCCGATGGGCGTTATCATTTATATACATTTCGTAATTTTATTTCTTACGGCATCGGAGCATTTATTAGTTTTCGGAGTTTGAAAAGCACTTCCTCTGGATTTTTTCCTAAAATACGGATCATTGGTTCCTTCCCAACAGAACCTGTATCATAAATAGCATCTGGTAATCGACCAAGTAATGCAATTGCATATTTCGTTCCCCATTCCATGGTTGATGCGGCATCTGATGGTTCGTTCTTTCTGTCAAATGAACCAAGAGTAAAACCAATTTGTTTGCAGAGATCTACTGTTTTTTGTGAATATCGAATGTTTACCGCTGATCGCATCGACGCATCATACGACATCGCAGCAAGAATAATAGATGCAACATGTTTCGAGACACCAAACTCAATAATACCACAAAGAGTGAGTCGTTCTTTGTTTTTTATGAGTCTTCCATCGACTGCACAAACGTCGTTTCTTGTTTTTGCGTTTGGAAGTGCGTACGCAAAATTCATCCCAACTTCAGGGATATACTGTGAGGGCAGAAAGGAAACCAACGTATCGATTGCGGTTTTCAGTTGGAGCCAGACCAAGAATTGTTCATTATTTCGAATAAGAGGCGGGATTTGAATTGCAGAAGAATGATTGAGAACATCAGAACCTTTCCCAGGATAATATCCTTCCTGGATCATACCCCAGACAATATGCTTTGCTTTCTCGACCGCATTGACCGGTGTTTCTCCTAATGCAAGGAGTCCGGTTATGAGAGCTGAAAGAGTACAGCCAGATCCATGCGCTTTTTTCTGGGGGATGCGTGGGAGAGTAAATCTATAAAACTGTTTTCCATTATAGAGGAGGTCAGTAACCATATCATCTGGTAAATGCCCGCCTTTGAGTAAGACGTAATTTGGACCTAGTTTGTAGATTTTTTTGCATGCGTTTTCGCCATCTTTTTGTTGAATGATTTCCATGTTAGTGAGTGCGCATGCCTCAGGAATATTTGCCGTAACCATCAATGCTTGAGGCAAGAGTTCTTTTTTTAGTGAAGCAACAAATGTATGATTTGTAAGTGAGTCACCGCTGGTTGCAACCATCACTGGGTCAACGACAGGTTTTATATTGTATGCTTTAAGGTTTTTTGCAACAACCCGTATGATTGATTCATCATATAGCATACCGGTTTTTACTGCAGTGATTGAAAAGTCATCAAACAGACTTTCTATTTGATCTTCAATATTATCAGCAGGTACTGTATAGATAGCTCTGACCTGTCGTGTGTTTTGTGCAGTAATACAGGTAACCACAGTGATTCCATATACCCCAAGGTATGAAAATGATTTCAGATCTGCTTGTATCCCTGCACCAGCGGATGAGTCGGATCCTGCGATACTGAGTGCAATCTTTTTTTCCATTCAAACGTCAAATACTATTCAGATTTATATGGATTCTTCCTTTGTGAAATCCTGTATTAGATCATTCGTGCAATGAATTTTTTTGAAAAAATATTGTCTTTATTTGTCCAAAAATTCGTATGATAAATAGTAAACCACCATAAACCAGATAAATCGCGAAAAAACATTAGGTAAACTGGTTTACAATTCCTTGACGTATGGAATGAGATTCCCATCATCTTGTTCTTCGAAAAGCGGTACTTGTTTCGGTATCGTCTTACGTTCCATGATTACATAATTTTTTGCTGTCATGTGTCCATTCCCTCCAGTGTTTGACGTGGTTAAGAATCGATAAAAATCAGGATGACGAACAGGCTTGGTAGTCGTGTTAGTGATCCCGATAATTCCTTCTTAATCTCTCCAATTTTTAGGTAACCATCGTTGAGTACATATACTTTCGTATTTGTGCAAAAAAACCATGTATAGTCATGGCAAGAAAAAGATATTTATAATAAAAAAGGGAAGGATGCTGGTCTCACTAGGAGGGATGGGATGCACTCTACAACTACCAGCTTAATTCCTTCCGGTTCAACGAAAGCGGCGCTGTTTTAAGAACCTTGTTTGTAGTTGTATAAGCAAGTAGTGATGTAGGTGCGGCACCACAGGCAGTTTGTTCTCCTGATATCTCCGAGTAGAGTTAGATTTATATGCTGTTCTTTTTTTACCACAGTTTGGGGAATTGTACATCTTTTACCTCTATGGTGTTTGTGATGACGAAACTGACCGAGGATAAACCAGGAAAGCAAATACTGCTATTAGGAAATGAAGCGATTACCCGCGGTGCTCTTGAGGCAGGGGTAGATGTCGCAACAACTTATCCGGGGACTCCTGCTTCGGAGATCGCTGATACGTTTTCTACAATCGCAAAGGAGGCAACCCGACAAAACAAAGATCCTGGTTTTTATTTTCAGTACTCTATCAATGAAAAAGTCGCATTAGAGATCGCTGCCGCTGCGTCATTCTGTGGATTACGGTCTTTGACATGTATGAAGCACGTTGGTCTGAACGTTGCAAGTGACACATTCATGACGTACATGTACGTGGGTTGTCGCGGTGGTCATATTATTGTTTCTGCGGACGACCCGTATTGTCATTCGTCTCAAAATGAGCAGGATAACCGGTATTTTGCATTGTTCGGTGGTGCGCCGATGTTGGAGCCAGCTACACCACAGGAAGCAAAGGAGATGACGCGTATTGGTTTTGATATTTCTGAGAAACTGTCTCTTCCATTATTATTACGTACGACAACACGATTGAACCATGTACGAGGGCCGATCACGCTACATGAGATGCAGAGACCTCGGAAAAAAGGGTATTTCAAAAAAGATCCTTTGCTCGTCACGGTTCCCGCGACAGCACGGGTAAGACACCCGGTGCTCCTCAAACAGCTTGAGGACGCTGAGAAAATCTCTGAAAAATCGCCCTTTAATGAAATAATTTCAATTGGAAAACCCAAAGACGTTGGAATTGTCTCTTCCGGTGTTTCTTTTACGTATGTCAAGGAGATGGCTGAGGAGCTGAATATGAATGTCAAAATCCTCAAACTTGGGATCACTCATCCGATTCACCACACCATGTGCGAGAAATTCATTAAGTCATGCTCGTCTCTTGTCATGGTCGAGGAATTGGAACCATTCATCGAAAATCAATTCAAGGCACTTGCGTTTGATGTCAGTGCTGACGTGAAAATCTATGGAAAGTCCACCGGTCATTTCTCCCGTCTTTATGAGTACAACCCGGATATCGTTGCGGAGGCATTTTCAAAAATTTTTAAGGTGAAAAACCCGTTCCCTCAGCCAGTTCCATCGACGCTTAAGGCACCACGACGACCGCCTTCACTATGTCCTGGTTGCCCGCATCGAGCAACCTACTATGCTGTGAAGAAAGCTGCACCGAAAGAAACAATTTATCCGAAGGACATCGGATGTTATACCCTGGGGAAAGAACCGCCACTTGAAATGGCTGATGTCTTACTGTGCATGGGTTCGAATGCTGGGATGGCCTGTGGTTTTTCTGTTGCAACTGACCAGAAGATCATCTCGTTTATGGGGGATTCCACGTTCTTCCATGCAGGAATCCCACCGATTGTGAATGCGGTGCATCATAACCATGATGTGGTCATCACGATTCTTGATAATCGGACAACGGCGATGACCGGTCATCAGCCACATCCGGGAACGCCCTACGATGGGATGGGCAGACCAGCCAAACTCATCAAGGTCGAGGATGTTGTAAAAGGCTGTGGCGTGGAACATATCGAGATTGTCGATCCGAACCAGATAAAAAACACGACCGCGGCGTTCAAACGAGCGTTGGAGTTCAAAGGTCCCTCGGTCGTAGTGAGCAAGTCGCCCTGCATCTTACTTGAGGTGCAGCGAAAGCGGAAAGCAAAGGAGGAAATTCAACTTTATCACATTAATCAAGAGATTTGTAAACGATGTAAAACCTGTATCGGCAGGTTTGGTTGTCCTGCATTGTATTTCGCGGAGGATGACTCCGTTCGCATTGATCCGTCCCAGTGCAATGGATGCGGGAACTGCGTGCAGATCTGTCCATTTGGTGCGATCTCCGCGGAGGAACACCAATGAAGAAAAAAATCAGCATCGTTCTTACTGGTGTCGGTGGACAAGGGGTGATCACAGCTGCGAATATTTTAGGGAAAGCAGCAGTGAAGGCAAAAGTCGGGGTATTTGTCTCTGAAATCCATGGAATGGCACAACGTGGTGGTGCAGTCGTGTGTACGGTACGAATGGGTGATGTTTCCAGTCCGTTGCTTCCGAGTGGAACTGCTGATGTGCTGTTGAGTACAGAACCAGTTGAGGCACTACGAAATATCTGTTATGTGCATAAGGAAACAAAGATTATTACTGATATCAATCCTATAATTCCGTTTACTGTCGCAGTAAGTGGTGACCATTACCCGAAGGTTGAAGAGATTTTCAAAGAGCTGTCATCTCACGGGGAGTTATACGCCATTGATGCGTTGAATATAGCAAGAGATGCAGGTGCGATTATTACGAAAAATACAGTGTTGCTTGGAGCACTTGCAGCAAGTGGTGTACTGCCGTTCAAACCTGAGATATTGTTAGAGGAGATTCTTGAGGACATCGATGAAAAATATAAAGTGGTTAATAGGAAGGCATTTGAGGGTGGGATGAAGGCAATAAAAAAAAAATGATACTCCTATCGAACATTTTTTTATCCCATGAAATTCCAAATAGGCTTCAACCAACAATCCCGTAACACATTAATACCAAGATCAACCACGTTTTTCTTATTATTCTGAATCACAAGACGGTTCCCATTTGTTTTCCCAAGCAACATAAACAATGCTTTTTCTTTTTTTAACAGTTTTTCAAATTCAGCTTCCTTTCCTTTTTTCACTTCGACAACCCATCTCGTATTTGATTCTGAAAACAATTTGAAGTCGATTCGCAGATCATTCCCAATCTTTGAAACATCGATAGTTGCGCCAATATCTCCGCCAGTTGCCATCTCTGCAAGACAGACTGCAAGGCCGCCTTCGCTAATATCATGACACGCGACAACATATTTTTTTTTCATACATGCAAGCAATCCTTTCATGCAGTGTCGCAGAATCGCTGAATCTGTTTTTGGAACAATCCCTCCCTCCACCTTCATATATTTGTAGTATTCAGAGCCGCCAAGCTCTTTTTCAGTCTGTTTGCCAACAAGATACACAAAATTTTCCTCGACTTTAAAATCACTAGTAACACAAGTTCTAATGTCATCGGCGATTCCCACACCGAAGATTTCCGGTGTCGGTGGAACCGCGGTTTTCACTGATTCGTTATAAAAACTCACGTTCCCAGAAACGTACGGCAAATCAAGAGCTCGGCCGATATCACCAAGTCCACGGCATGCTTCATAGAATTCACCCATTCTTTCTGGTTTTTCCGGGTTTCCAAAGTTTAGACAATCAAGCAGCGAGTCTGGTACTGCGCCGACAGCGACCAGATTTCGACAGACTTCATCCACCGCGGACATCGCGCCCCAGTATGGGTCACGTTCCATAAACCGAGGGTTCACGTCAGCGGTCACTGCAATACCTTTCCAGGATTCTTCTAATGGTTTTATTACGGTTGCATCCCCATGAGTCTGCAGCCCGAGTTTCCCCTGCAATGGTTTGATAACGGTGTTTCCACGCACCTCATGGTCGTACTGACGGATCACCCATTCTTTTGATGCGATATTTGGGGATGATATCACCTTTTTTAAGCAAGTGTTCAGATCAGGTAATGGGAAATTTTTTTCAGCAGACTCCTGTTTCTTGATGACCACTGGCCGTGTACATTCATCATAAACCGGGCCGCCAGTCATAAACTCAAGATTCATCTCAAGAAGCTTATGTCCCTTGTAAAATACTCGGATGATTTGCTCTTTTATCACTTTCCCAACAACAGCTGCAGTGACATCCCATTGTTTGCAGATATGCAGGACTGTTTCGACGTTTTCTGGTGCCACCAGCATCATCATCCGCTCCTGGCTTTCCGACACCCAGATTTCCCATGGCTTAAGTCCTTCCTCTTTCAGTGGCACGTTGTCAAGATAGATTTCTGCACCCATGTTCGCGGAATACGCAAGCTCTCCAGAAACACATGATAAACCACCACCGCCGAAATCTTTGAATCCCTCAAGTAAGCCTTTCCGGTTACACTCTAAACAAGCATGAATCACAGGTTCCTTGGTAATCGGATCCCCAACTTGCACAGCGGATCTACTGCTTTCCTCACTTTCATCGGTCAGCTCGGCAGATGCGAAATTCACCCCATGGATTCCAACGCGACCGGTTTTACCACCAACGTAAATGTACACATTACCAGGCGCTTTCGCCCAGCTATGTACCAGTTCACTTTTTTTCATGATACCGACGCAGCCGACATTGACCAGACAGTTACCGGTGTATCCCTCATGGAAATAGACTTGTCCCGCAAGCGTTGGGATTCCTATTCGATTCCCGTAGTCACGGATGCCGTCAACAACTCCTTTAAAGAGATAGACCGGGTGTTTGACTCCTTTCGGTAGTTTCTCAGATGGATAATCCAATGGTCCGAAGAACAATGGATCCACGTAAGCAATTGGCTGTGCACCCATGCAGAGGACGTCTCGCACGATACCACCGACACCGGTTGCAGCTCCACCATATGGCTCAATCGCAGAAGGATGGTTATGTGATTCCAACGCGACACAGTAGTAATGATCCTTGTCAAACTCCATAACACCCGCATCTTCACGGGCGATGATCCGGTTTTCATCGACGTTAAAAACGTATTTTTTTAAGGGTATTTTTGATGATTTATAGCAACAATGTTCAGACCACGCTTGTCCCAATGCCTGCAGCTCGATATCGGTCGGGTTGCGTTTTTGTTTTCCAAAATAATCTTTGATTCGTTGCATCTCAGGGAGTGCTAATGCAAGCTCCATTCGGTTGCTGATTTCAAGTAACTCTTCATTAGAGGCAGCACGAAGATCAATTTCGTAGGTCTCAATGTCTGCTCTGATTTTTTTGAATAAGTTGTCTACTAGCACAACAACTCCCCTTACTTTTTTTCTTCGATCGTTATCTCATAATGATGGATCACTGGATTTGTGAGCAACCGTTGACAGATCTGTTCGACATCTTTTTTCACCTGATTTTTATCTGTCCCATCGATAATGAGATCAAAAGTCCTGATAGTTTTCACAATTTGAACCTTCGGAAAACCAAGAAGATGGATTGCTTTTAATGTATTTGCACCCTCGGGATCTGAGATGCCTTTCTTTAGCTGAATGGTTACCTTTGCTTCGAACATACGAATCGCGGCGCCTTATCTGAAAATAGCTAGATTAAAGTATCGTTCCTCAGAGTTTTTTGAACACTGTCATAACCTGTTTTTTAAAGTCTATGAGACTCCCGTTGTTCGGAATAATGATATCTGCATCTGCAATAACCTTTTGTAGACCCCAGCGGATCTCCCGTTTATCCCGCTCTTCAAGATCTTTGAGGTTCTTACTGTCGTCGGCTCTTCCCCGAGAAATCGCTCGTTTTCTTCGCAACTCATCAGGCGCATCGATTGCTATTACAAGGAAATCTATGCCAAGCTCTTTTTTAAAATAATCGATTTCCTCCATGTTGCGTACACCATCGATGACAATGAGCGGTGATTTTTTTAACCGATGGATTTTTTCTACGGTCTTTCGTGCCCAGATATCTAACCCGTGTTTCTCGCGCATGGTCTGTGCGATGTTTCCGACGTTTTTATCATCGAGTGGTTTTCCTTGTCGTTTGGTCTCCTCCCAGACCAAATCACCCATGCGGATGACCGGGATCCCTTTGTCTTTCGCAATGACGACTGCCTCTGATTTTCCTGATGCAGGCATGCCGGTGAATGCGATGATTTTCATTGGTTCTCTCTTCTCTGAATAATAATAATTAGTGCAGGGGACGAGATTTGAACTCGCGGAGACCTACGTCATAGTGTCCTAAGCCCTACCCCTTAGACCATGCTCGGGTACGCCTGCAAATCTCGCTGACGCTAATATCATATCGTAATGAAAAATGTTTGTAACGAACACCTAGGACGAAAGGGGTTACTTTTTTATATCATGCAAGAGTAGTTGTTCGCCGAACTTCATGTAGCATTCTTCGCAGTACTTCCGCGCGATCAGCGAATGGATATGTACGGTGATGCCTTTTTCGACATAATGGAGGTCATTTGCTGGGATCTGTTTGTTGCAATAAATACACACGGTCGGAAATTGTGAATGGCGGGTGACCAAACATGTTTGAAGATTTTTTTCCATCATCTCTTCTCCTATTATATTCCGCTGTTTTGGTATTAAAACTTTCTGTTTTCCCTGGAGTGAAACTAAGAGGATGTAGTAGATTTAAGTATAAGCAACAGTATTCCCGAAAGATACTCCTCTATAATTGGTGGTTTCTCTGTATAGCGAGGTGGGGTAGTCAGGAAATCCCGACGGGCCCATAACCCGTAGACCAATGGTTCAAATCCATTCCTCGCTACTCCTATTTTCTGCGTGACACCATATTTATAAGATGATTTCTTTTCCTTTCATGTTGTGAAAAAGACTTCTTCAGAGCGGTTCTGGGAAATTGATTTTCTCCGTGGTATAGCCATCCTCTTGATGATCGTATATCATTTTATTTTTGATTTGAACTATTTTAACTTATATATGACGGATTTGGATTCGCCTGCTGCCTTGTTGTTTCTGTATCCTATTGGTACTCTGTTTCTCTTGCTTGTGGGTATTTCCCTTGCGATAAGTTATTCTCGTGCACAAAAAAATTTGTCAAAATCACAATTACAGTTAAAATTTCTTAAACGGGGAATCGGTGTTTTTGGATTCGGATTAATTATCACATTTGTTACTTGGATATATCCTCATAATGGATTTATTTTGTTTGGTGTCCTTCACTGCATTGGTCTTTCGATTCTCCTGACGTATCCGTTGATTCGATTTCGAAATTTGTCATTCATTCTTGGGATTCTTTGTATTATTCTTGGTGTTTATCTCCGAACTTCAGTTGTCGTTGATTTCCCTTGGTTGCTATGGCTTGGTTTTATTCCTTCTCAGTTCTACACCCTTGATTATTTTCCCTTGTTTCCCTGGTTTGGTGTCGTGTTACTTGGGGTTTTTCTCGGGGCTAGTCTGTATAAAAACAACAAAAGAACATTTCCGCTTCAGGATTATTCATCGTTTGTTGTTGTGCGCGGTGTGTGTTTCTTAGGTAGACATTCGTTGGTCATCTATCTACTGCATCAGCTCATTATCATTGGGATGCTGTATCTATTGTTCTTGTTGTAAGCGATTCACGTATCGTTTGATCCGTGGAATTGTCTGAATCAAATGAACCTTTTTTGTATCTTCTGATGTTTTAAAATCCCGCAGCATCCAAAACACATGATCTGCTACCTCAACAGGTGATTGCCTGTTTTCGTACTGCTCATACAATTCGATGAATCGGAGAATCTGCTGTTTGATATCGACCGGTTTTTCATGAAATACCCAGGGGCAATGTTGTGATTCTCTTCCGATCATGACCAAGTCACATCCGGTTTTTTGTAAGAGTGCAAGACCATCTCTATAAGTTTTAACGTCACCGTTTGCGATGACCAGAATATGGAGTTTTTCCTTGACTTGTTTCATAATAGTCCAGTTGACTTTCCCTGCGTATCCTTGATCTACCGTGCGACCATGAATGCTGAGTGCGCTAACGCCAGCGTTTTCTAACAGCTGTCCGACGGTGACGCCGTTGATATGCTGATTGTCCCATCCGATACGAATTTTTGCGGTTATGGGTTTTTCGGTTGCCTTTACCATTGCTCTAACGATACTCTCTAGTTTTGGGAGGTCTTTTAAGAGTGCTGCGCCACATCCTTTCTGCAGGTAATCTTCTTCGATACATCCGACATTTAGATCGATGATATCAGCGAATTCTTCAACTGCTTGAATCGCTTTGACAAGAACATTTTTTTCACTACTAATGAGTTGAACAGTCACAGGTCGTTCGGCGTCTTGGATGTTCAGGAACTGTTTTACTTTTTCTGATGTTTTTTCGCTAATGATGTCTGCATCGATCATTTGTGTATATATCAGCCCAGCGCCATTTTCTTTGCACAGCATTCGAAACGCGGTACAACTAATACCAGCTAAGGGTGCGAGCACAAAACGATTCGGTATCTCAACGGTTCCGATTTTCATAGGGCACAAGGAAGAAGGTTTTAATGATAGTGTAATCTGAGATGTGGTACTTCAACACCGGTTCCTTTTTTGACAGTTCCAACACGTTTGACAGTGGCGTCGGAGTAGTTTTGAAGAATCTTGATTGTTTCCTCGACGTCTTCATTCGCGACAATGACAGCAAATCCCATTCCCATATTAAAGATCTGATACATCTCATAATTATCGATATTCCCGAAATCCTGTAGGAAGGTGAAAATCGGTTGAGGATCTAAGGGGTCATCCACGACATATTTTACTTTCTCTTTTAATCGCGGAATGTTCCATAATCCGCTTCCAGTAATATGAGCAAGACCATGCACGTCAATTTTTTTGAATAATTGGATAATTTCTTTCACATAGATTCTGGTTGGCGTTAACATGATTTCCCCGATGGTTTTTCTTGGGTACAACTCATCAGGGAACTCATCTGTGTAAGAGAATTCAGCTTCTTCGACTACTCTTCGAGCAAGTGTATAGCCATTGGAGTGAATCCCGCTGCTACTCAATCCAATAATAGCATCACCCGGGTGAATCTCATCTCCAAGGATGATCTGGTTCTTCTTCACATACGCGAGGCAGGTACCCGCGAGGTCAAAGCCGTTGATGAGTTCTGGAAGGTCTGCGGTCTCTCCGCCGACAATCGAAATATTGGATAGTTTCGCGCCTTTTTCAAGGCCTTTCCCAATTTCTTTAGTAATTTTTGGATTGGGGTTATCCATAGCCAAGTAATCGACAAACGCGAGCGGTTCCGCGCCGACACATAAAGCATCGTTGACATTCATTGCGATGCAATCAATCCCGATTGTATCATATTTCTTCAACGCTTCTGCTATTCTCACTTTAGTTCCGACGCCATCTGTGCATAGGACAAGTGCGTAATCGCCAAACTCGATAAGCCCTGCGTAGTGTCCCCCCATAGGTTTACCAATGGTACCTTTTCTTTTTGTGATGATGCTAGACAGGAGCTGTTTAATTGCTTCTTCTTTTTCTTCGATGTCAACACCACTATTTTTATAGGTCATTTTCTTCAAGAAGTATCGCCTCGGTTTTCCTTGTATTGCGAAACTCTCTGGCTGTGATAAACTTTTTTACACCTTTTTATTGGTGCAGATAAATTATCCATATCGTTTATCACCCAAATCACATGGTCCTAACTCTTTATATCTTTTGTTTGACGTTAAAAAGGATCCATAGGTTCAAATCCCTTCCTCTGCCCTATTATTTTTTATACAGAGTACCATAACTCCTGAGTTCTATGTCCGCTCACATATTAAATTAGGTGGGGAATATGACCTATGCGCAGTTATCCCTTCGGCTGCTCTCTGAACCTTTTTTATCCTGTAAAAATTTGAAACACATGAAATTTGATTATAAAAAAATAGAGATTGTACAATTCAGAATTTTCATTGACTCATCCATGAGATCTTTCTCATCAATAACTTTTATAGAGGTACTGCTAGTTGCTTCAGCTACTATTCTTTTTGCATACGGTAATGTTTCTTTTGAGGCTAAGAGTAAAATTGGTATGCGATGAACAACCCCTGGTGTTAAGAATTCTTTCAATGATTTGGTCATATTCGGGAGTGGAGATACTTTATGTAAATATCCAACAATAAGGTCGACTTTGTCTGCTATCGAAATAAAGGCGATATTTTTTCCGTGGTTATCAATATCGTTTCCTATCGGCAGCGTTCTGTACCCCATACTTACGAGTTTTGTTAAAAACTCTGAGTCAGTTCCTTCCAAATAACCAACAGTTTTCATTCTTTTTTTCCTCCTACATTTTATGTTGCTCTTTATTCATTTATAATATGGACTAATTTGATATTATTACATTCCCAACAAGTTCTCATTCTTCTATCGGGGATTGGGCAATCTGAACAAATTTCGTCCATGAAATACTATAGTGTAAAAAATAATAATATATCTATTCTTGAAAAATTCATTCAATTGATCGTTATTCTATGAAAAAAAGGTTATTTGTTCAATAATTTACCAGAAAAGAGCGTAAAAACATTTCAAGTGATAAGCCATTCAGATATATAGATGAATTAGACGATAAAACCTTAGGAAAATTAAACGAGACAAATATGAGTTGAAATCTCCCTCCCACTCTTGTTTTATTGAGAGATTAAAGATTACACTTTAAAATAAGAAAGAGATTTGAACTTGAAGTTTAAGTCTATTCCCCTGCACTTTACCCTCCCTTTTGGAGGGAACCGTAACCCCGGGGGTGTGTTCCCGCCCCCAACATTTCATTATTAATTTAACAGATACACAACCATAATTTTTACTGGTAAAATGAAGCACGAATCTCCCTCCCCACGCTATCAATCTTAATTAATTTACCAGTAAATTCGTGTTCCCTTCTCGACGAGATTGTATAAATAAAGTTAAATTGTTTAATATTTCTGCATAAGCTTTTTTATGTTGTTTAGGTTGTCATGGTTGTGAAGAGATTAGCGGATCTCGGGGAACGAGCAGCGATTCGGCGTATTGCAGAGATTCTTACCAAAGGAACAAATAGTAAGGGGATTGGTGATGACTGCGCTACGATTGATCTTGGAAAAGAATATTTGCTGGTCACTACTGATATGATGTATCAACAAACCCATATTCCTGCCCAGATGACGCCGTATCAAATAGGGTGGTTCCTTGTAGCGATTAACCTTTCTGATATTGCAGCAAAAGGAGGAATCCCGCTTGGTCTTGTCCTTTCGTTTGGTCTTCCGAAAAAAATCTCTGAGCTTTTTTTCAAAGAGCTTATCAAAGGAGCAGATGCATGCGCAGTTGCTTTTGGAACAACGATCGTCGGGGGCGACACGAAGGAGACGCAGGAGATTACGTTATGTGGGACCGCGTTTGGTACAGTTAAAAAAGACCTGTTTATGTCACGAACTGGTGCACATCCCGGTGATGTCGTCGCGGTGACAGGAACATTGGGTAAAGCTGGTGCTGGGTATTATGCGTTGAAATATCGTGATTCTGAAAAAAAGCTTTTTAAAGCATTTTTAGAACCTGTTCCTAAACTAAAGGAAGGTCAACTGCTGGCGAAGCAGCGTTCTGTGACGTCATCAATGGATATATCTGATGGGTTATCCGCTTCTTTATACCAGCTTCAGGAAATCAATAACGTAGGATTTGAAATCAAGAAGAATGCTCTCCCGCTTGCCTCAGAACTGTGCTTCTTTATAGATAAAAATCATGGTATTGATCCATACTCAATCGCATTGCATTTCGGTGGGGATTATGAACTCCTGGTAACGATGTCTGTTGAAGCAGTAGAAAAAGCTCAAAAATCGTTAAAGACACGTGGTGTTAATTTGACCGTAATTGGGACAGTTACAAAGAAAAAAAATATTGTTCTGTTGAATGGTAAGAACAAGCGGATTTTAGAGAATAAAGGATACGAACACTTCAAAAAACATAATTTTTAAGAGAAGAAATCAGGTAAGAACTGTTCAACAAAGATTTTAAAGGGGTAGAGAGAAACATACTGTACTGAGAAGAATGAAATACAAATGGATTGTCGCTCTTACCGTTATAGTTGTTATTACATTACTTGTGGGAGTGTTCTCAGGGTTTTTTGGCCAGAATTTTAATCTTGGTCTAATAAACCAAAAGCCGATCGTCACCATTACCTATCCATCTGATGGAACAACGATTGCACGACTGGTGATGATTAGTGGTACGGCAAGCGATCTTGATTTAGGGGATAATATCAGTAGCGTTGAAGTAAAAATCGGCGAGAATGACTGGGCTACTGCAACGGGGACGACACTCTGGAGTTATGATTGGGCTACATATACAGCCCAGAACGGGAGATATACAATTAGCGCACGCTCCTATGATGGAAAAGATTACTCTGAGATACAATCAATCACCCTCACTGTTAATAACCCAACGTCTGTTGCCTCTGGTTCGCACAAATGGGCGATTTTTATTGCAGCTGCAAACTTCCCTAAAGAAAATGATACGAAACTTGGAAACGGTGGTTTGTATCTTGCGGAGGACATGGCAGCGTATCTTATTGAGCACGATCAATTTCCAACTTCAAATATTATGATTCTTTTTGATGACGGCTGGATTCGAAGTGAAAATGGCTATGGAACAAAACAAAAAACACTGCAGGAGCGAACCCATGATTACGACATTACCTATGGGGGTGCGACAAAAGCAAATGTCCTTGCCTCCTTGGAATATCTGATAAATGAGTCAAATAAATACCCTGATAGTGAAGTATTTCTCTGGATTTTCAGTCATGGTGTAGGAGATCAAAATCAATCATTCACTGGAGGAAAAATTCTCCAAAGCAGTGAAATATTCCTCTGGGATCACACAATGACCGATAAAGAACTTGGGGATATCCTCGCTCCATTGGACTCTAATAAAACAACTATCATTGTTGACGCGTGTTATGCAGGTGGATTTGCTGACCGAACCATTTTCAACTTTCGTACTTCGTTATTCTATCGATCTGGAATTCCCCAAAATGGACGAATAGTCATCGCAGGGACTAGTAAGTTCCGGACTGGATACGCAAGCACGACCCAAGGGCCGATATTCTCCATTTTATGGTTTGAAGGGTTTACTAGCGGGAAAGCAGACGGTTTCAGACCAGGACTATTTGATCGAGGAATACCACGAAATCTGAAGATGTTTAAAGATGGGAAAGTGTCCGTCGAAGAAGCATTCTATTATGCCCGTTATCAACTTCGTACCAATGAGAAATATCAGGATTTTAAATCCATGCAGCCACAGATCAACGATGAATATCCATTCCATGGCATTCTTCGGAGCAGAGGAGAACTTCTACTGTAAAAACATTAATAAAGCCTCAATCATTGAAAACCCTAAAATGAAAAAAGAGGCAATGTTTTGGAAAGCAACTAAGAATGAAATGGTGCAGTGTTTACTGTGCCCGCATCATTGTAGTATAGCTCATGAAAAACGTGGGATTTGTGGTGTGCGAAAAAACGAGCACGGAAAATTATTTACCCTTATCTACGGAGCATGCTCTTCGATTGCTGATGATCCAATCGAAAAAAAGCCACTGTATCATTTTTATCCAGGATCTCTTGTTTTTTCTTTAGGCTCAGTCGGGTGTACATTCAGATGTGATCATTGTCAAAACTATTCTATTTCGATGGCACGTCCTGAGGGGTTATCGCTGCAGGAAATTCCCCCGGAAAAAATCAGTGAAATTGCATATGATCATGGCTGTAGAGGTGTTGCCTGGACATACAACGAGCCAACAATCTGGTATGAGTACACGTTTGATGCTGCGAAGTTGGTGAAGAACGCTGGTCTTTATACCGTCTATGTTACTAACGGGTATATTGAGAAAGAACCACTAGAAAAGATTGCCCCGTATTTGGATGCAATGAATATCGACGTCAAAGCATTCCATGATGAGTTTTATAGAACGGTCTGTAAAGCCAAGTTAGCACCAGTTCTTCAGACTTGTGAGCAAGCGAAAAAACTAGGAATACACATTGAATTAACCTACCTGGTAATCCCTGGTTTCAATGATGCTGCTCAGGAAATCAAAGAGTTTTGCCAATGGATTGGAGAAAAAATTGGAACAGATACGCCAGTGCATTTCTCTCGATTCCATCCGGATTATAAGATGAAAGCCGCCCAGGCTACCCCCATTAACACTCTTCTCAATTGCTATTCTATAGCAAAGGATACTGGTCTTCAGTTCGTCTATCTTGGGAATATTGCTCATGGTGATTACGATAATACTTACTGTCCCTCCTGTAAAAATCTTTTAATCGAGCGATACGGGTTTTCCACCCAGATAAAAGGTCTGACAAAAGAAAAATGCAACAAATGCGGTGCTACTATACCCCTAAAAATAGTGTAGTTTGTCTCTTTTTTCCCTTCTGTTGAATTAATACATATCGAATTATATAAATTGAGGAAAAATTTAATAAAGGTAGAAGCATACTTATCTATATATAAAAATAAATACGTCTTAAAAATATATACAGGTGACTCTATGAAAAAGAATGATAAAATAGTCATCATTGTCGCAGTTATAATTCTTGTTTTTGCAGGGGTGGGCGTTGCGATGTATCAATCACCGCAGACCACAAGCAATATCTCTTCAATAATAACGAGTAAAAGTTATGATGTTAGCTGGACGTTACGGAACGGTTCACTGAGTACAATTTCTGAGTTTGCAGGAAAGAAATCCCCGTACCAAGGGACGATTATGATTCCTGAGAAAAACGTGAAGAGTATCACGTTTAACCTCAGCTGGACCGATGATCACATGACATTCATGAAACGAATGGGATTAGACAGTTTGACCTTAGAAGTAACAATGCCCAATGACACTTATTATTTTACAGAAACTAATAAAAGTGCACCAATCACTGGAGAAGGAACTATCTCTTCCACTATCGTTAACGGAATTATCCCCCCTAGCACACCAATTGAAGCAGACAATGAGCAAGATGCACAAACCAAACTCAAAGAGAAAACCTATAACGATGACTCCTGGACTGAGAAAGAAATTACAATCAATGTCAGCGTACAAATAGGTGAAATCCGTATCTTGAAAAAAATGCGAGACAAGGGAAATAACTTTGATTTAGAAATTACCTATCAGTACTATGAAGGAGTCCTCAAAGAGGATATGAACAAAAACACGGGGGAAGACAACAACTTATCACCTGAGGATCCTTGGGCTCAGCAAGTGGTACCTCCGTACATATCAATGATCGTTAACACCGGTTGCGGTAGATACGTTTAAAATGTATTAATATTTGAAACGGAGCCGTGCCGCAATTCCTCCTATTCCCTCAAATTTTTTTCCAGCCTCATGTAGGGTGTTAATGATGATAAAATCACTATGTGTTCTTCTAGCGGAATCTAATAAACGTTCTCCGTTTTTGCTACGAACCATCACGTCCGAAATAAGCAGCATTTCCACAGCACCTCGTGACAACGCATCTTCCACTTCGTTCAAGCCGTAGGTCACCCGCCCGTCTTTTTTGATCTCTTCAAAGAGCTTCTCAATTGCTTGTGTCTCTTTTGATACCCGGTTTTCTTTTGTGATTTGTTCTACGATTCCAACCTTGAGCGCTTCATGTACACCGTTCATACCAGCGTTCGCGGTCGCATGGGTAAGACAGTTCTCAAATAGTACAGGTTCTTTTTCCTTTCCTACTTTCATCAAATGCTCCCGCGTAAACCCAGGACCAATTATTACAAGCGGAGAATCAGATTTTTTTACAGTTTTTACTACAGAAAGAATTTCACCGTAATACTCCGATGTCGTTTCTTTACTTTCATACATCTTGCCGGATCGATGCGCGTCTATCTCGGCGACGAGTTGTACGCCACTCTGAAATAGCATCGCCACTGTCGCAGCATCATCATCAAGAGATACAAACACCAGCATTGGTTGTGTCCGTTGAAGCACTGCCTCATCAATCCGCTGGAGCTGATAAGCTTTCCAGTGTTCTTTTAAAATCGATAGAGGTTGCATCTCTTCCGCATCGACATTAAATGTGTGATAAGAACCGAGATCCTGCGGTCCCTCCTCAATAATACCTTGCACACGGAGCCTATTTGAAAACTCATGAAAGGTAACTTTTTCAACACGGATTCCCAGTTTCATTTTTTTCTTCTCTGCTTTTTTAGCCCGAAGCTTATCTGCTTTTTCATCCTCAGAGGTCCGGAATGTCACCGCACGAACCAGATCCCCCTCTTCAATGATATTATATAAATGCCAGATGTCATCAAGGTTCTCTGGCACCAGTTTGATTTCGCCACTCTTCGGGTCTTTAAAGATAACCTTCACAGACATTCACCTAATGTAGTTCAAAGCCAATAGTTTTCATTATCGTCAGATCCCCTGGAGGAAGTAATTTTTCTACTACATCTGTTGAGACGTTAAAGGTTTTGGCAAGTTTCTGTGCGATCACGCTTTTTTTCGTTACACCAGGAACAAGGATGACATAACCCCTTACTGCATGTGCAGCAACCGCTGAAACAGGGCCACCCATGAGCTTTTCCTCGTTTCCGACAGGAATAAGACCAGCAGCAACCTCGAGTTTACAGCGAACATAATTGCGCTTTCCTCGAATGATAAAAGCCCCTTTTGGTACATACTCGCCGCTCTCTGGTGTCTTGCTTACCTGCTCGGGGAGCACCCAATAGGCTGAGGCTTCACCGAACTGGTTCCACGCCCGCGAATACGATGCAGCAAATAGACATGCTTCCTCAAGTGTTTTCTCAGAAATAGGGAGTTTCTCGTCATTCATCCCTCTGCTTTTGATGACACAGCTGGGTGCACCATGAATGTCAGCGTGTGCATACCGATCACCATCTGAAAGATATTTCTTGATTACTAAATCATTACTTGATGCATCTCTTCCCGCAACCACTAGGTTTCCCTCAGTTGAGACAAACCAACGAAACCGTTCAAACCACCATTGTTTTCCATGTTTGATTTCTTTTTTCTCCTCGACAACGTCTGTTTCCTTTAGTGTCTCGAGTTTATGTTTTGTCAGTAAGACTGCTTCTTCTGCTCCTTTCAATTTTTCCTGAAGTTTTTTACCCTCCTCGTATATCTGCGCTGCGTTTTCAGAAACGCTTTTTCGGAAATCTATTGCAACTTCAAAGGTATTTTCTTTCTCATCACAAAGAAATACAGTCAGTTCGTTGGCAGTCGGATCAAATAGTTTCACCAAAGGGTTCTGACAGATTTTGCTGATTCCATCTACCTTTTCTTTTTGTCTTAGTAGTACTGTAATCTCTTGTAGAATTTTCTCGATTGTTTGAAAATGAAAATAAATAAGGTCTGCTTCGAGTTTCTTCCGTGCAATACTTTTCTTGAATCCCTCAATTAATTCCTGCTGTTGCGTTTGCTGTCGCTGTAGCTTTTCAATGTTTTTTCGATGTTTTGTTTCCTGCGGTTTTATAACTTTTCGAACGTGAATAAACGGTTCAAGACCTTTGGAAAAACGTAGGGTTGTTTCAAATTCCATGTTTGTGTAACTCAGAAAAGGTACAGGTAGAATATCAATGATGGCGCCATCTTTCTTCACAAATACGGGTTGAATTTTTCCTTGTTGAAATACTATTAAGAACTTCTCTAGTTCATTATATATTTTTTTAATTGAAATCTCATGTAACGCTGATACTTTTGTATTTTTATCGATACCCGCACGAACACAGATCTCCTCCGCATACAATCCGCTCAGATTTACCGAGCTTGCAAGCGTTCGAACAAGGTCCTTTGAACTCTTCTGAAGTAACTCTTTAAAATCTTGTTCTGTTAAATGGAACGGGTTTGTCTGAGGTGGCGGTGGCATATACATCTCGCCACTTTTAATCAGACGGGAGGCCCATTCCTGTTTGATTAGTGGACGGATGATTCTTCCCTCAGGGTTAAGAAGAATAATATTCCCCTTGGAAAACAACTCGCACACCAGCGTATAGTCCCCTTCTTTTCTTCCTATTTTTATCTTTATGATACGATCGAATTCATGCTGTGTAATCTCACTGATTTTACCATTAAGAAGATATTTTCGTAGCGTCATCGCAAACAACGACGGTTTCTCAGGGGCATCAAATTGTTTCTGTGTAAGGCAGAGGAGTTCTCCGTTTCTTATGAAAATTGATACTTTTTGATTTGCTGTTTTCTGTTGAACTCTCAGCAAGATTTCGTCACGAGAAAGCTGATAGATTTTTTCAACATAACAACCAATCAGGTCTTGAAGTTCTGAGACAATAACGTAGATGTCAAATGATGCAAGCCCTCGTTCCATAATTCGCATAACATTATCTATTTCACTGTTAAAAAAGAATAGGATTCAATTTCAAAAAAAAAAATTGAGGTTGTGAAACCTATTTTTGCATTATTCCATCATCTGATCTTTTTAAAAATATTGATAAAACGGATCTCTCTCCAATCTGATGAATTTCTACCGAGTTGATCATAGATGAGAACGGTAATCTGATGTTTTCCTAAAGAGAATTTGTTGAACTGCCATTTAAAGGGAGCCTCGGTATCGATAAACACCAATTTTCCGTCATAGTAAAACTCCGCGCGTTTAATAGGGATAGTTGCATCGTCGACTTCTGCCCAGATCCAGAAATCATTGATTACGATTGTCTTGAATTCACCAATTACGCGTTCTTTCATTCCAGCCCAATAGAGAAAACCAACGCGTGGTGAGGTAATCCGAACTTGCGGAGGCGTTTCCTTAAGGTCTGCAAGATGTGCGAGTGTTGCTGCGATGATACGGGTCATATTGACTAGGTAGCTAATGTTCACATTACTGAGATTATCTTGTGCTGTATGAAAGTTAGGATCATGATCTCCTTCCCAGCAACAGATAGACTCCCAACCATAGGCAAGAAACGGTGAATAATCACTCCCCGACATTTTATGTCCCACTCTGTTGATCGTACCGCGATTTACCGTCAGTCCAATCGTGTAATCATTATTAATGGCTTGAAAAATATCTGCTACCCAGCCAGCATCCTCAGTTGCTCTGACAGTCATATTTCGGCTCCCTTCACCATGACCGACCATATCTGCGTTAATTTCTAAAAGGATGCTCTCATTCCGCTCGTATGCTTCTTTTGTATAAGCGCGGCTACCGGCAAGTCCGATTTCTTCACCTGCGAACGTCACAAATTTAACAGTTCGGTTAAAACAAAAATGGCTCAGTGCATAGGCTGCTGCAAGCACCGCGACGGTACCTGATCCGTCATCGTTTGCCCCCGGTCCTTTTGCTACTGAATCATAGTGAGCATTAAAAATAATCGCTGAATTATCGTTTGAATCTATTCCAGGTAATATTCCTTCGACGTTTTGGCCACTGTAGAAGTGATGGTAATAGGTATCTCCCCATGACGTCCAGCTTTGATATCGTGTTTTCAGTCCCATGTCCGAGAATTGCTCATGGATATATTGAGCCGCTTTTTCGCATCCGTAGGTCCCAGTCATACGTGGCCCATATCCAACGATTATTTGGAGATATTTCCGAATGAGGGTTTCATTGATCATTGATAGAATATCTGTAATTTTCTGGCTAGTATTTGTACTCTGTATTCGTGTGTCAAAGACAGAGGTAATTGTATCCTTTTGTTGTGAAAGTGAGATGGACGACGTAGAGGTGCTGAGGGAAATAACAATTAAAAGAGCAATAATTACCTGTAAAGTATTGAACGATTTCTTCATGATTTTTCCGTCCATTATAAGCATTATTAATATTATATATTTTCGTTAATAGAAATTAAAAAAGTAGTATTTATACTCTTTTCCTTAGAGACGATTGCTGCGCTATTTTTTTGACGGTTTGTAAGAGATCATTGATATCAAATGGTTTTGTAATATAATCGTAAATATAGGGGTAGATTTCGTCGAATTCTTCTCCTTGAACGCGTTTTGCGGTGAGCACAATGATGGTGTTCTGATCGGTGAATCCATCAGCTGTCATTTTCTTTATAGTTTCTGCACCATCCATGATCGGCATCATAAGATCGAGGATAATGATCCCCTTGAAACCTTTTTCGAGCTGTAGCAAACAATCTCTACCGTTTTCAGCGGTGGTGACCTGAAAACCATGATTTTCAAAGAGTTCCTTGAGACTGCTGACGATATCAGGGTCATCATCGACAATCAAAATATTTTTTTGGCAATATGCTTCCTGTTCCATATGAAAATATCTAGTAATTTATACTATATAAAATTACCTTGTACAATTATCAAAACGGATAAAATACAACAGCTTTAATGGAATGAGAAGAAGTTCTTCTGGGATAGAAGAGATTAACGCTCATTATTCAACGCATGTTTGTATCGCTATTTTTACTGCATTTATCATAATCTGCAACGGCATCCCCCCTGGATCTTGGGAATCCAGGAGTGGTACATGAATAAATCCTACTTTTCTTGAGCTATTCTGTTCATTTACATACTCTAGTAACTGATAGAACAGTGCATTGCAAACGTAGGTTCCAGCAAAGTAGCTCTGCTGAACAGAAATATTTTCTTCTCGTATTTTTTTTACAATATCAAAAGTATGGATTGATGAGAAATGAAGGAATGGACCAGAGACGTCGATTCTCCGTGGGAACGACCATGTCCCGTCATCTTTTGGATATCGTTTGAGATTGACCCCGATTTTTTCTATTTCTATACCTCGAGCACGAGCATTAAGCCCAAGACTTATCACAAGATCAGGATGATAATGCTGCATCGCATCCGTTGTTATTTCTACTGATTCATCAAAATCAACTGGCAACACCATTCCAACGATTTCTTCATCATTAAGGATTGATCCATTGAGTGCCTCAGCAATTAATTGAGATGGATTCACTGTATAAGTACCAAAAGGCTCAAACCCCGTGACTAAGACAACATGTGCGCCAGAAGCACTAAACATTCCTATGGGAAACAACAGGATTAAAATTCCAATAACTTGTGCTATTCGCTGACGTCTCATCAAATTTTTATATATTATTATCCTATAAAACCTTTCGTTCAGATTATCCTTTATACGATGTTGCAAGTGATAGCATAAATATATCCATTTCATCCGATGCTATTTTCCCTGATGTTGTATAGGCATATACCTGTAACATATGTTTTCCATTGATAGGAACAAACCACCCCTGGATTGTCCATTCATAAGGAGGTTGTGTATCCCAGAACATAAAATATCCATCTATACAGAAGATTACATATTGAATAGGTTCATCGGAGAAGACCTCAGCACTCGCAATGGTTTTTCCTCCGAGAATTATCGTTAAGCCTCGTAGGTCCCAAAACGGTAGTTTTCCAAAAGAGCTCTCAAAAACAGGATTTTCAAAGAGATACGTGTATCCTTCATAGGGTCGATGGAGAACTACTTGTACATCGATTGGTTTTTGCGCTATTTCAGCAGTGACTGCAAGCATTAGTTTCGTTGCTTTTATATAATACGTCCAATTCAGATGGTTCGCGGTATCATTGGATGAATGTCCCCATGGATAGCCGTCTTGGTGCGCTATCCAAACGCCATCAAACCCGTAATCGACAAATGCTTGACTATCATCGCCGCGATAACTTGGTAGTGTATCAATTTTCATGTCAATGATTTCGTTGTATTTCTCGCTAATCGTGGTTGCATAGTCAGCAATCCAGCGTGATCGGATTGGTGGGAAAAATCGGAGGATTCGTCCACCTTCTGTCGTACTTGCATATCCGATCATATCCATGTTCAATACTGCGACGATGTTATCGCCTCGGTGGGATGCATCCCGCGCATAGGTAAAACTCCCATAGGTTCCGACTTCCTCTCCAGAAAATGTGATAAAACGAATCGTGTGATTAAAATGATATTGACTAAGAATATGTGCAATCGCAAGAACCGCAGCCGTTCCTGAACCGTCGTCATCTGCACCAGGTGCACTAGCAACGGTATCGTAATGAGCACAGAGAATGTATTCTGCTGTACTATTCACATCAGTTCCATAGAGTGTTGCCACAACATTTTTACTATAAAAACCGTCATAGTGCCATTCACGAAACTCGACGTTTAGTCCCATCTGTTCAAACGAGTCATAAATATATTCTGCAGCAAGGGTGCAATTGATCGACCCGGTATATCGAGGTCCAAACATCATTAGTTTATGATGGTATTCAAATAAAAGGGACTCATTGATTTGATTGATCATCTGGATAATCGTTGCTTCATTCGAAGACAGCGGTGTCACCGTTGGTTCAGAATCTCGTGCTGGTATTGTGACGTAAGATGATATAAGAAGCACAGTAATGGAGAGCAAAACGAAGAGGTCCTTTCGCATGAACTATTCCTTACTGAGATGATTCCCCTGTTAATATATAAATATTTCTTTATAAAATATATCAAAAAAGAAAAAGAGGTATTATGAGGAATACCCGCCGATTCTCAAGCTTGGGTCACCAAAGAGTTCCCACTCAGTAAGACAGTACGCCTCAAGCTGCCCGATTTGCTCTTCAGCAAGGAATTTCTGAATCGCTTTACTATGAGCTTGTCCAAGGTTTGTCGCACCGTTCATACCAATCTGCCAGAAGAAATTAGGATCAAGCTTATAACTGAATGTAGCTGGGTAATTTTCATCACCCCATGAATAACCGGTGCATCCAGTTGAAGCGATTGCACCCCCACGGGGTTTTACAACAAGACCCCAGCAGAAACAGACGGGGAATGGTGTACCATAACAGAAATAGATTGCTCCTGATTTATCTAAGAAACAAGGAATCATCGAAAGATTGTACAGCCCATTGTGACATGCGCAGACAACCACTATTGGATACTTATCACCATTCGATATAGATGGGAAGTCACCAACGTTCAAGCCACCAGTCCAATTTTTAGGGTAGACACCATCAAACCAGATCGTATTCCAAGACAAGGGATTTCCATGACCTGTGAAATCCACAAAACCAGCACCCTGGTTAATAGATTTCGTGATATCCTCTGGTGTCGGAGTGAGACCACCGGTGTCCCTGTTTGTAGAGTAACATTTTATCTGTTTCAGATCAGGGATCGCGTTCTTTGTATAATTAAATGCGAGGTCACAAAGGTATTCACCATCAGGTATCCCAGTATAATTAGCAAATGTTTTTCCACCGATCCCAATAAATGTATTGTACCAGGATTTCGCAGCGGGGCCATTACTTTCATAGGTAAGAATCTTATTCACGACCACCTTGACTTCACTTACAGTGGTGCAGGGTAATCGTCCGACATAGACCTCAGGGTTCATATCGAAATAATCTCTCTTCGCGCCCATCCAACCCCAGTTCGCATAGACACCATCGCCACTCGAATCCCAACTATCAAAACCACCAGTTGCATTATACAAACATCCATAATACAAATCAGATAAGGTCCCATGATCATCCTCCTCAGGTATAGAAACGTATCTGACAGGAACCCACCATGCTTTCCAACCAGCGGATCGGGTATCTTTATCTTTCGCATAGATATGGGATTTCAGACCACCGACCAGTAATACATAGGTAATACCCCAAGTGTCATATGCGTATTTAATGAAATATTTCACTTGTTCAGGCGGATCATACCCCGTATATTCGTTGAAAATATCCTCGACACTCTTAAAAATTGTTTTCACGCCTTTCGTGTTTTTTTCATCAATAAGAAGCTGCAGACTTGATTCAAACGCAGCAGGAGCAATGACCACCATATCATACGAGGTATCCAAGGTCTTCGGCTGTGTAGTTGGCGCAGTATATTTCACGTTAATCTCAAAACCACCAGCATACGTAACCAGGCTGTTCACTGGCGAGTACCGAACAGGATAACACACCACTTTCACAAAGGTTACTTCTTGATCGTTCTCATTACGACCCGCACCAAGATCATAACTATACCAACTATCCGGATAGAACGCAGCGCTCCCATACACAGAAGCATCCTTCACATATGGAGTGTTCTCACGCAGTGTTGATAATAGAGCGATATGAGCAGGTATAACCTCTTTTGTAAGAGTCATAGTGCTGATATCCTGGGGACTACAGACGACCTGGATATCTGTAGATCCAAACGGAATCTGATACGTCTTCACATAAATAGGCAACACTGGTTTATTTTGTTCCAATAACTGTGTCGTCGCACCATTCATCTCTATCTCAACAAACCCATCTTTTTCAAGCTGGGTTGGCTGTGACGAGAAAAAAACCGATGTTGACTCATTTTTTCCGATCATCGTTGGTTTATTAGAAACGTTCGTGGTGAACGCAGCAGCTCCGAGTCCACTGAGGACTATTATTCCTACTAACAATATAGTAATAATTTTTTTCATATTATTTCCCCTTTCGTTTTGTGTTACCTATTCTAATTCAAACAATGATTCTTTTTATATACCCCTGCATTTTCTTAATTATATAATTCTCTATTTAAATCTATCTCATACGATGGTTTAGGAGAAAAGAGACTAGCTGAGTAGAAACGGCCTAATCGAAATCCATAGAAAAGAAATTCTATTAAAGAGATAATTGCTCAAACAGGGTAACCAATCGGATTGATATAAATTCATAATCTGTATGATTTTCTATATTTCAAATTATTATCGGGCCGATAAATGTCACTTACTTATCGTGAACAGCATCAGAGACAAATAAGGTCACCGATTCTTCAAAAAGAAAATTCGTTTCAATATTTGACTCCGCCGCCCAATTGCTACCTCATTCCTAAGTTTCTGCTCTTTTATTAAATGAAATTTTTCTTATGTTTCTATTATAAGTAAAAAATGTAGCATTCCATAATGTTTATATCCTAAAACGCATAATAATAAAGCAGATGACAAAGCAAAACAACCGAAAGACAGAATTAGATTCTCAGAGGACCGAATGGCGAAAAACCCATCGAACACTCAACGGTAGAATCATTCTGTATCCGGATAAACCACCTGAACATATTAATGCAAGAGGCAGTAAGATATATAACTGGTTCTGGAGGAAAATCCTGCGTGAAATAAAACCGCAGGAGATCCCAGCCATTGTTTCTGGCTTGCAAGATGCCATTATAGCGGAGAAAGAACCCAGAAAGATACAGGTATTACGAACCATGATTGGGATGGCAGAAGATGCATACCAGTTCAAACAACTCGAAGATATAAAAGATTGTGACACTGAACTGCAATTAGAGCAGAAATCGGTTTATAATTCAGAAGGTGGAGTCATCTATCGGAACGGGAATATTTACACCACTGATTACAATGAAGATGAAAGTGAAATTCTCCTTCGGGATATTGAAGGTATCATTATTGATGTTCTTTCATCGGAAGAAAAGGCAGGAAAAATCCCACAAAAAACCGTTCGGAACAATGTCTATAAAGACTGGAATTATATGGAGAAACTCTAAATTCGCCAATATATAATATAACGAGGATAAGTTTTTTTTATTGTTTTTAGTTTTTTTGTTTAGTTGTTCTGTGCAAATTTTTATTGTAACAATCAGTTTTTCAAGTAGCATACGAAAAATCGTGAGTTTCTGTTGTTTTTTTAAAATGTTCGATAATTGTCGAAGATTTGAGGGAAAAATATAAAAGCTTCTTAAAAATATTCTTTTGTAAGGTGATGTTGGAGAGAGAGGGGAAAGATGAAACTCGTAATGACAAAGCAATGGGATCAGACGTTGTTTTATTTGGGAACACTTTCGCTTGTGTTTGTTGGCGGTTGTGTCCTTCGAATCCTTATGGCATAGAGAAGGATTTTTTCCCCCCTATTTTTTTCATTTGTGATTTTTTCATATAGTTTTTTTAAAACGATGCGTGAGAAAACATCGCCATCTAGAAATGTGTACTCTTTTTTGTTGGATAAACTCGTGATAAGTCGCTCTCGTTCTTTATTCCTATAAAAATATTTGTTTTTAATTGTCATTCCAAGGTTAGAACGTTGGGAAATACAAAATTCATCGGCTGTCATTTCTTTTATTTTTTCCTGGAATTCCAATGGTAATGTGTTCAGAATGTCATCGAGTATTTCTTCCACAGTCGAAAATCCAACTTTTTTAATCCTTTTTTTGCCCCGAATCCTGATAATTTTCACCCCTGTATTATCAGTCCACACATTATTTTTTTTCAGTTGTGACTTTCTCGTATAACTGATCCATGATCATATGGCTGAATTCGTCACCATCAAGAAACGTGTACTCTTTCGAATCGCTCAGACTTTTAACAAGCTGTTCTTGTGCGGGATTCTGATGAAGGTATTTGTTTCGAATCCATTGTCCAAAGTTGAAATGTTCGATATCACGAAAATCATTGTTTGACATTTCTTTTATTGTTGCTTGGTATTCTGGTGATAGTACCTGTAAGATGTCATTAATGATTTCATCTATTGTCGAATATCCAACATTTTCCAGATTTTCAGTCATTTTTATTCCCCCTTATACTTACAATATAGCTTATGAAATTCACCATACAATTTAATTTTTTTTTTTTAATCATCAATCAATCTTATTGCAAATAACTTAATTACTTTTTTTTTTCATCGTTCTAAACCGAGTCATTTAGGCATATCCTTTATTGTGTGCTTTTGTATAGTGTATATGTAGCGCCCTTTTTGTTTTAAAGGATTTACCGCACTGTTCACATTTTGGCATTATCCGTTACCTCCTCTAACATTCAATTACCAACGTTTACAACACAACTCTTTGTTTTAGATCTTGTAATATATTCATATAGTTCATAAAACCTTCATAAGGATTATCATATGGGCTAAAATAGGCATGAACAGCTCCGTCAGCAAGACCTTTTGTTGAACAGTAATATAGATGATCTGATGTTTGGAGACGACGCCAAGTTTTAAGTAACCGCTCATTACCCGTTCCTTTAAGTTTTCTCCCGATATTTTTTAACTCATTAAAACAAGCTATTTGCATATCATTTCCAAGCCATGTTGAGACATTCCGATCTTCATCTGCCCAAGAGATTGCATTAGGGACATCGATATCACCAACCGGGTTGTATAGCTCGACTGCCTCGCTTACGGTAGCAAAATCAAGGTTATCATGTTTGAAGACTTCCCCCGGGAGATGTTTGAGGAATTCAAAGATCCCGGTTTCTGTCCATTGGTGTTCCCCGAAGGTTTCGTAATCCATGAACAGGTTAATAACATCGCCAAAGGAGTTGGACATCCAGTTCGCGTATTTATCTGCGGTCAGTGGGAATTCTGGCCAGTTTCGTGAAGAAAATCGGAACCCAACATCATCACTGAGTTTATAGTTACGCAAAAGGACTTTGATATTTGCGTTCACTGGTTTGTAGACGAAGTTTGGTGAACGCCATCCTAAAATCTTATCTGCTCCTTCGGTGATAATTCCTTTGTATCCCAACTCAGCGATTTTCCTGGCTATACGGTTATCATAGATTGTTTCCGTGTTTCTGAACATCTTTGGTTCATAGTTAAATATTTTTTTAATCATCTGACGATGCATGTGCACTTGTTTTTCGAACTCATCCAGATCGTCGTACAAGCTTGAAAGTGAATGATAATAGGTCTCCTCGATGAGGTCGACAGCACCTGTGGCAAACAGAGTTTTAAAACTATCAAGAACTGAAGGTATATAACGTTCACAATATTCGATGAATGTACCAGTTAAACTAAATGAAACCCGAAATTTACCATCATATTTATTGATTAAATCAAGTAATATTTTATTTGTTGGAAGATAACATTTTTTTGCAACTTTTTCAAAAATTTCTTGGTTAAGTTTACGATTAAAATAGTCTGAAGATCGATCATGGTTTGCGCCTATGTTAAATACCGTAAAACGATTTAATCTCATCGGCTGATGAACCTGAAAATAGAGACAGATTGATGGCATTATATGACCTCCTTATAAACGTCGATTCCTTGACCTTTTTGGTCATTATCTCTTACTAAATTTCTGCTCATAGCATATACATCTACAAATTTTTACCCTATTTTTCCTTCCAAAAAAAGAGATTTGGACGATATACTCGCCCTTGATATTTCGTTTATCTCATTTTCTTAGTTTTCATTTTAGTGTAAACGTTAAGTATTTGGCCTTGGGAATAAGGATTTGTTTGCATAGTGTGAAATCGTTTGCGATTCTAACGATCGTTTTACTTGTTTAGTACTCTTCATTGATTTCACCTATCCTTTCCGAATTTTGTCGGATGATAGTTGTATGCAGTAAGTAGTATATATCATTGTGTATATAGGCATATAAGTATGTAAAATTATTACGTATTTGTGTAAAAAATATCTTAGAAGTTTCAAGATAAATACTTATGTTGTCTCTTTTTATGTTTAAAAGGTTTTGTATTCATCTCGTATATCCTTTCTCTTTCCTCAAGCTGTCTTTTCAATCTCGCGACATTGAGACCATTATATACATCAAGTGTCTTTTCAGCAACGTTGTCCCAGGTAAAAAGTTCAATTTCCTGCCTCCCGTTATCAGTAAGAGTTTTATTTAACGATTCATATCGTAACAACGATATGATCTTATTTGCTATTTCGTCACTATCCCAGAAATCAACCTTTAAACAGTTATGAAACGTCTCACAGACACCTGCAGTTTTCGAAGCAATCGTAGGCGTACCAGCCGAGATTGCTTCAAGAGCAGTGATGCCAAAAGGTTCACTTATCGATGGCATCACATACACACTCGCGATACCATACATATGTTTCATTTCTTCATCAGTGAGACGATCCGTAAAAATGACCCTATTCGAGATACCCAGTTCAACAGCTTGATTGATTAGATCTGGAAGCAAATCACCAGCACCAGCTACAACAAACCGAACACCGGGTTCAAATTCTGTTACTTTCTTTGCTGCACGGAGGAAAACATCAGCGCCCTTTTGAATGGTCAGACGACCTAAAAACAAAACAAGTTTTTGCTTCTCTCCCTCAGAAATTGGATACACTGCGTTATAAATAACAGTAATCTTATCAGGATCCATCCCGTATTTTTCAATGATCGTTCTTTTCGTAAATTCGCTCACAGCGATAATTTTATCGGCTTTTTCTATTCCTTCTCGCTCTATATCAATAAACCATTGATTGGGATGAAGCCACCCACTTCGATCATACTCTGTTGAATGAACTGTAAGAATTAGAGGAACACCAAGTAGATCCTTTAACGCGATACTTGCTTGTATTGTCAGCCAATCATGACAATGAATAACATCATATATACCTTTTACTTTTGTCGCAACTAATGTATTATAGCGAGAAACAGCTTCAAAAAACTCACCGGCAATTTCATTACTTTCAGGACGATCGTAAGGAAACACTGTGGTCTCTCCCACCTCTTTTATAACTAAATTGCAATTATCGCTCGTCGCGCCATGTTTCGTTTGAGGCATATAAAAATCTACTTTCACACCCATATTACAAAGACTTCGCGTAAGTCCATAACAATGGGTACCTAAACCGCCTACTGCAAACGGTGGATATTCCCAGCCAATCATTGCTACTTTCATGTCCCTGATCACTCTCTTGATATTACTTATTCGAAGGTAGCAATTCACTTATAAAATCTGGTTTTGTAATACTCTTCGTCAAATGTGTGATGTCGTTTTCGAAACTTCTTGTTATTCTCTTCTTCAGCGTTTGAAAATTCTCTATCTCTAATCATTGATTTCACCAAGACTTTCTGATATTAGTCGGATAATAGCGGTAAGTCGTAGAGAGTATATATCATTGTGTAGAAAGGCATATAAGTATGTAAAATTATTACATACTTGTGTAAAACATGGAAAAAAGAATACGAATGAATATATCGTTAACCAAGGAAGAAAACACACTCATCAAAAAAATCGCGAAAAAAGAAGAGCGACCCTATAGCAGACAAATAGTGTACATGACAAATTTCTATATAGAAAATAATCAATCAAAAGGGAAACTGAAGTGAAATAAATGAAATATATTTTTAATCGATGTGCTAAAATTTTTCAGGGAGATGATGTCACCATTCATTATACGACCGGTGACAATGGCTTCGAAATTGTTGGTTTTTGTCCGTCGTGTTTAGAGAAATATCTGGAGAAAACAAAAGGAGATACCACAGCGATTTATTGATTTTATTATACCTGTAAATTAACGATGGATTCAGGGCTTGTAATCATTATCTTAGCATTGGTAATGGTCGAGTACCCGCTCAAGCGAAACTTCATGTTTTGTGCTAATCGCTGACATAACAATATCGGACAAGCATTGACACAGTTTTAACCCATGTTATTGTACGAATCAATGAAAAAAGAAAAATAGTTGATTCCTAACGATCTTACATTTTCTTTTCATCTTATTACATAATAAATTCTCAGCGTTAGATAGCTATTTAAGGTAAGGGGTGTTGTAGGTCTTAGAAAGAGCATAGGATTAGAGTTTCATAATTTCGTTTTTAAAGACTTTTTGAGATTTTTGTTTTAATTCTTTGTTTGAGTTGGTGATATAACATGGTAAATTGTGAAGAATGTGATAAGAAATTGGGTATTCTACAAGGGCATCGTCACCCTGCATTAGGAACAAGATTTTTGGTATGCGGGAAATGTTTTAATAAGGTATACGAAGACATGGAACGATGGAGTACATTCTGCCTTTCAGATTCATTCAACATAGAATCATCAAAGATTGACATTCAAGAAGCTTGGAATAAAAATATAGACAACGATCCTCTGTTACAAAAATGGTTTCAAAATCTTTGGAATAAATTTGAAAATGAAAAATATGCATTAAAATTGAGGTGATATATAATGGAGGAAATAACTCAGAAACTTCAACAGTTAACAAAATCAAGAAGGATGCCAAAATTAATCTATAAGCAATCTACTCAAAAGCTATAATAAAAAAATAGTTGATTCCTAACGATTCTTCGACTTAACGTCATGTTTTTGTGTCTTTGAAGTAATCTAAACGATATTTCGGGTTCTCCCAATATGAGGTATTTTTTTCGAATGTGCTTCTACATTATGTTTTATTAACGCCTTTTTACTTCTAAAAAATTTCCCGCATTGTGGACATCTCGGCATATTCTTTCCTCCTTCAATATTACAAATTTAAGAGATGGTTATATTTTTTTATCCTTAACGTTTCTTTTTTGATAATGATTTACGTATTCATCTTCTTCTTCTTTTTCTTCGTCTTCTTCCTCGGCTCCTAAAAAATTTCCCACATTACGGACATTTTGATAATGTTCTACGTATTCATCTTCTTCTTCTTTCTCTTCGTCTTCTTCCTCGTCGAGGATTTCATCTTTTTGTATTCTTTTATTTTCTTCTTTGATTCTTTCTGCGTATTTTTCTTTCTCCCTTCTGAATATTCGTACTCGTCTTAGTATCCGTTTTATTCTTCCTTGAACAGATGGAGATTCTATATTTGTCATTTTTTTTCCCCCTCGAATTACAATTTCAAAACATCTCTTTCCTTAAAAATATTCCTTAAAAGGAAAAAAAAGAGTGTTGGTAGGGACGACTATTCTAGTCAACCTGTTACTTTCTTTTTTTAACCTCATATTTTCTTTTTTTTATTTGCTCCTTTTTATGGTATTTACAATAAAATACTGGTATTTGTTCACCTTTATTTTTTAATTCCTCCCCCCCCCTGCATAAAATAGTGGGATTTCGTTTTTCATTTTATAACCACTTGCACGACACAATCCTTCACCAACATAAATTCCGGAGTATTCAAAATATTTACAGTCTCTGCACATATATTCCTTTATACTTCCTATCCTCATGTTTTCACTTTTCCTTTATACCTATAACCTGTCACTTTTTACATCTTTTCCTTTTCTGGCCGCTATTTAGAAGATAAATTCTCGGATAGCTTTTTTAGGATGTTATCACTAAAATCATCACCATCGATTTAATGATTAAAATTACACTCACAACCAATATACCATTCATTTTCATCTATCCTTCCTCCCAGACTAAACGCCCCATCACTTTATTTCTTCAGAAAAAGATTGCTTTGGTTACTTGTAAAAGACAAGCATTTATAGGATTTTAATTCATGGTTTTTGTGTTAATGATTAGTCTTGTTAAAGTGCTCCAGGGGTTCAAATCCCTTCCCCTGCCTACTTACCTATTATTTTATATTTAACAATGATTTCTTTGAATTAAAATAAATCAGAGTGAAAAAATGAAAAAAACAGATGATGTAATCTATGAACATACTCAGGTTGAAAATATACTTCATCATGTGAACGTATGGTTTTTACCATTTCGATGGGGCATTAACACCTATCGAGGATGTGAACACAATTGCATCTACTGTAACGCACGATACACCCATGAATATCTTGGACTACCAACTGGTGAATTTGCCCATAAAATAATAGTAAAAGATAACGCAGCAGAGATACTTGACAAAGAACTCTCCAAAGAAAAATGGAACAAGAAATGGACGGTTAATCTATCAACTGTTACCTACCCATATCAACCAGCAGAACGTCAATTCAAAATAACACAAGATGTTCTGAAAGTGTTTCTCAAGCATCATAACGCATTGATGGTTACAACCAAATCAGATTTAATCCTGAGAGATATAGAAATTTTATCAGAGATAGCACAAACAGGTTTTCTTAATGTTGTCCTTACTATCCCTTTGTCAGATGAAGAGTTACAAAAAAACATAGAACCAAAGGCACCAAGTTTTCAAAAACGAATTGATGTTCTGAATAAAATTCATAAAGCAGGGATTACCGTTGGTGTGACTGCAATTCCACTTTTTCCACAAATTACAGATGGCGAGAAGGATGTAGAAAAACTCGTTAAAATTTTTGCAGAAAATGGAGCAGATTATGTTATTATTGATTTGCTAAATTTCCGTGAAGAAACAAGAAACAGAATTATGCCCTTTATCAAAGAACAGTATCCCACGTTGGTTTCAAACTATGAAGAATTGTATAAAACAAATTACTGTGACAAAGAGTATGCAAAACAGGTTAGAAAATATGCAAACAGAGTTATCAAGAAATACCACGTAGATAAATACGATAAAATGTTTTCATATCATAAAAGTAAATCTATTTAATTTAACAGGAGAAAATCATCTTTTTTAATGTTAAAGTGGTGTTCAAATCCCTTCCCCTGCATAATTTTTTACGCTAACATCATTTCAACATTTAAAAATTAAAAATTATAATATTATTTAAAAAGAAAATCTATGAAAAGAAAAATGCAAAAAAGAACAAAACAAGAAAAAAGATTCCCGTACCTAAACTAAATACAACAGAACACCAATAAAAAACAGGATATTTTTCTTTATTGATATATTTCCGACCTAAGCCCACAGAATAAGGTGATTTACCTTTTATTAAAAAATATAGACCATGAGCAATTAACGGAATTCCCAACAAAAAAATTACATAATAGTACCATGAAATATTACTATTCATATTATTTTCAATATAAGATTTCAATTATTAACATTTTTTATAGGTTTTTACATTTATTTTTTACCGGTAATCATGGGTTCAAATCCTGTCCCCCTGGGTTTATTTCAACAGTTATTTTTTTAACCTGAGATGAAATTATCTCACATCTATTTTGAAAGAAGGGAAAAAGAGTATGAATAACAAACCAAAAGATGTAGATACCTACATTGCAACGGCTCCCAAAGAAATACAGGATAAACTAAAAGAGCTTCGAACAGCCATCAGACAAATCGCACCAACATCGATAGAGCGTATTAGTTACGGAATGCCCTATTACGATTACAAAGGACGACTGGTTTATTTTGCGTTTGCGAAATCGCACATCGGACTGTATATTCCTCCTCCCGTGATAGAGGAACACAAAAGCGAACTAAAGAATTACGAGACTGCTACATCGACAATTCGTTTTCCTATTGATAAACCACTTCCTATTACATTAATCAAAAAGCTGATAAAAGCGAAAATGAAAAAGAACGAGGCGAAAAGTCGATAAACTCGTGGTTAAATCCTATCCCCTGCATAATTTTTATCAGTTTGTGATTAGCACGATTGTGTAAACACGAGAAAATAGGAGCGATTTTGTTTTCAAAAATGGGCGATGCAGTTATTTGTTTTTATTCTATCATTTCAAGTTCACGCAGCCACTCGGATACCTCATTCTTCGCTTTTTTTACGTTACTGCCCCGTACTGCAAGACCATTCAGAATGGTTGATTGTGGACAAAGTTTTTTAATCTCCTTAATACCTTGCGCAAAACCACTTCCCTCATGGGTACAAAAAGGGACAATGGTTTTTTTAGAAAAATCGTATTCTGACAAAAAAGTTACAACTGGCATAGGTATTGTATACCACCAGGTAGGATACCCAATGAAAATTATATTATATGAATTGATATTCTTAAGTTTAGATTTTAGTTTTGGTTTGTAATCTGAGTCCAGTTCTTGTTTTGCTTGTTTTACAACTGCATTGTAATTATCTGGATATATATTCTCTGACTGAATTTCTATAATATCACTGCCAACACTTTCGTGTATTTGATTAGCAATTACCCGTGTATTGCCAGAATGTGAAAAATAAGCTACAAGGATATTGTTTTCTTTTTTTCCGGATGTTTTGTTAAATTTGTTATAAAAAATCTCCAAGAATACCACTGGTTTTAACCAGTGGATGAATTGGAGTCTAACTTTTTTTTCACTTGGTGAAATCACCAATCTTTGTCTGGTCTGTGTGATCCCCGTAGA
>CABMCU010000109.1 GCA_902384685.1 uncultured archaeon
ATCTGATTCTTTGAGTAATTCCGATAATGGTACTTTTTTTGCTGCAAGTTTGTTTTCAAGTTGTATATTTCTCTGTTCGTCGGTATAAAGTACTTTCATATCAAATCCTTTACTTTTCAGGCCAAACGCGGTTCCGATGCGTCCTGCACCAATAATCCCTAGGGTTTTATTGGTGACGTCTTGGCCAAGCATCAGCAGTGGTGCCCATCCTGTGAATCTTCCTGACCGTGTAAAGGTATCAGCTTCGACGATGCGTCGAGCAACGGAAAAGAGTAAAGCCCATGCGAGTTCTGCAGTTGTTTCTGTAAGAACATCAGGGGTGTTACTAACTAGGATGCCTCGTTCTGTCGCCGCAGAGATATCGATGTTGTCGTATCCAACCGCGTATGTGGCTATCATTTTGAGTTTTGGCTCTGCGTAAATAACCTCTCGATCTATCGTGTCTGTGAGAAGACAAAGTAAACCATCGCATCCTTTGATACCATTTATGATTTCTTCTTTCGCGAGGGCGCGGTTATCGTCATTAACTGCGATAGTAAATTTTTTTTGAAGCAGATCCAACCCTTGTATTGGTATCGTTCTCGTAACAAAAACCTTCATAGGTTATCAGATACTCATTTCCAGATATGGAAGTTCTTATTTAGAGATTTCTAAAAATACGTATTTCTGTTATGATTGTAAAAAGAAAGAGAGGGAATTTTACTTTGATGAAGAAAGGTTACCCGGTTTTTTCTTTAAGAATGTCATCGAACGAGTAGAAGTGCATATTTCCCTCCGGATCTAAATCTCCTTCTTGATTCAGGACCCATTGTTGTGTTGTTTTGATTTTTGGTTGAGCAAATACTTTTATCATCCGATCATTTGGATTATGTTCTGTGTCAATCAGTCTATAGACCGACCAATTCACTTGGATAGGATCAATTGGTGACCACTCCCAGATTGATTGAACAAATTTTTCTGTTAGGTTTGCGTCAAAGGTATAGCCAGTTACTCTCCATTCATTTTGTATTTTTGTCTCATTGGTGGATGGTTCATAATATGGTTCTTCTATAGACTCACGATTAATTTGGAAATAACCAGTATATATTAATCCCCAATCGTTTTGATCATACGGTGGACCATTCTTCCCGTCAGATAAATCAAATACATTAGGATCGTGTGTATAAAGGTAGTTCATTACACTTACATACTGTCCCCATGTTTCGACATATGATTTTTTCGGAAAAATGGGACTTGCATAGGAGACATTATCAATTCCTCCGAAATTACAGCTCTCAGCACTAATACTACAACTGTGTGCTATTTCATGTAATAATGTTGATCCTAATGAAACACGGACACCTCTTGGTGTAGGGATGCGACCTAATATAAAAAAGGACTCAACCTGTTGGATTATTTCGAATGGTCCTGAAACGTAAGAAATTTGAATCGTATCATAGATATTGTTTTTTGCGGGGTGTTGGTAACCACCACCGTGCCCGATGACTACATATCTGAATATCCCTCTTCGCTCTTCAGGGAAATAATTGTCATAATACTGTAATATCATTCCAGAATCCTGTGATAGTTTATCGATATGTGGTACAATATCTCCGCCACCGTTTTTCGGGCCATTCGGCCACCCATCGTCGATGTATACTCTGATGTTATGCTGAGCGAATCGCTCGATGATTCCTTGTTGGCTTTCTTTGAAGAGGTAATGGGGTGGGTCAAGCAATCCGCCTCTTCCCATGACATCGACTTCTAAATAGATATCTTGTATAAATGGATCGGCAAACCAATTTGCCATCTTGTATTCCTCAATATTACTTAAGCCATCTAGATCCGGATCAAGGTTTGCGTGATCATCCCAGGTGAATGGATCGTATCCCCATTTCCATTCCCATGCTGTCGGGATACCATCTCCATCTGGATCAAGTTTAGAGTCATCGACCGTTGGATCTGTATGGAGGATGTTGACTTCAGTCCAATATGGGATAAAATCATTGTCGTAATCGATTTGATAGAGGTTAAACCATATCTCAAAGGTTTCACCTAAGTAATGTCCGTATCCATCGAAATCTTTAAAATTATCATCACCTGACCATCGACCAGTGCGATAATCATACGTAACAGTTAATGAGTCTCTCGGAATATCAGTTGTTTTTCGTCCGAATAACCCAGATTTTACTTGTTCAACAATGGTAAGAGTGACTGTTGAAGTTTCTTGTTCTTCTTCAGCATCTTTCATGATTTTATTTTCCTGACCTATGGTATCCCATGTATGAAATAATACCTCCGTTGTCCTGCCATGCTGAGTAACATCTTTACTTGCATATTCTAATCCATCCATGTTGGTTATGAAATAAAATGTTGGTGTATTTTTCCAGGAATTACCAGGAGTGATTAGTTCTTGGAGGAGTTTTCTATCCCGGATTCTTAAGACCTCTAGGACAACACCTTGGTCTTCTAAGGGGCTGATACGGTCATCTACAGTAACAGGAGTTTGTTGAAGAGGCGTTTCTTTTTTTGTCGCATAATATTCAAAATACACGTACATGCCAGATACAAGTAAACACGCAATAACAAGTAGCGAGACTGCTATGATTACTTTTTGTCTGCGTCTAATGTACATGATATTTCCTCATTATTAATGGAGATAAATTTGTATTAATTAATAATAATATAGTTTAGAGTTTATATAAAGGTATTGGTTCTAATATATGGTTATTGTTGTAGTTTGTAGAGAAACATTTATGTACAAACAAAGTGGATATTCGGTTAATGGTGAACCAACGTTCATATCTTTTAATTAATCCACCGATGGATTATTCCTTAATACGGAAAGAGTTCTCTATGGAGGCGTACCTTCCGCCTCTTGGTCTTCTCTATATAGCAAAAAAAATTGAAAAAAGAGGACAGAAGGTAACGGTCGTTGATTTCGTCGCAGAAGCATTTACAGAAGAAAAACTCCAAAAACTCCTAGAAAAAACCAATGTCGTCTGTGTCACGATTACCAGCCAGATTGCTTCCTCAGCTGAAAAACTGGTAGCATTTATTAAAAAAACAGCACCAGAGATACCAGTGATTATCGGTGGACCGCATTGTACATTACAAAAACAATATGCTTTATATGATATAAAAGCTGATATTTCGGTCATGGGAGATGGGGAAGAAACCATTAGTGAGATACTTGACGTATTTGATAACAAAAAGACATTCGCAGAAGTAAATGGTATATTTTATAGAGAGGCAGATAAAATCAAAGCTGGTCTTCCTGGTCGTGAAATCGAGGATCTTGACCAGATTGATTTTCCATCCCGTTATCTCGTACAGCAGTATTCTTATGGGAAACGGCAGATCGCGGGTGTAACATTTTTTGCGAAAGGCAAGATTACTTCAATTGTAACGACACGTGGATGCCCATTCCACTGTCGTTTCTGTGTGAGTAAATCAATTTTTAAGAAATATCGTTCTCGGTCCGCAGAAAACGTTATCGAAGAATTTGAAGAAATTGCAAAGGAGTACGACTCGGTTTTTGTTGTTGATGATAATTTCCTTTTTGATAAAAAACGTGCTGAGAAAATCATGGATCTTCTTATAGAAAAGCAACTAAGAATTGAGATCTGGATCGCGGGTATTCGAGTCACTGATGCTGATGCTAATTTATTTAATAAAATGAAGAAAGCAGGAGTAAAATCTGTTGAATTTGGCATTGAATCAGGAAACCAAGAAGTGCTAAATTATTATGATAAAAAAATAACTCTTGATCAAATTCGAAAAGCAGTCGCACTGAGTAAAAAAACCGGGTTCCTTACCATAGGAAATTTTATCCTTGGTGCTCCCATTGAAACAGAGAAGCATATGGATGATTCTATTAATTTTGCCAAAGAGCTGAATTTAGATTTCGCGTTTTTTTATCCTTATAATTATCTAAAAGGGAGTGCGTTATGGGACGATGCATTTGAAAAAGGGATTGTGAAAGAAACAGATTTGTTTCTGATGAATAACTCCCGGGATGGATTAGGGAATTTATCCTTAGATATTTTTCGAAATAAGATCACTGAGGCTTATAAACGGTTTTACTTCAATCCCCGATATCTCCTCTCACAATTTATCCGTCAAGTATTTGTGTATAAAAACTTCCGTGTTTTTTATGCGGGGTTAAAATTATTCCTTCAGCAAAAAGAAGGCAGCGTCTTTGAATCTATCAACACCTAAGATTAACACACACGGACAAATAAAACCGAATTTAGGGTATATTAGAAATCTTACTTATTTCTATCTGATTACATCCGTCAATCATCTAAACTGATACGAAAACATAGGAGCGTGTTCTATATGTTGAAAATGGTTTTTTCTACTCTGAGAAATAGAAAAAACACTTGAATTGCATAACTATTAGTATTCAACATTTTCGAGAATGAAATAATTTTGTTTCTTATATAAAAACAATCAGGAAATAATATCGCCCACCTGGAAATCCTACAGAAATAAAACTATTTGTAAATATCCGTAAGAGACGTTACAAGTTCTACCAGGATTTTATTTAGTGAAGTATCGATTCTATGTTGTCTCCCAATTGTTATAAGTTTTCCGTTAATCGAATCTATCTCTGTTTTTTTTCCCTGCTGAATGCTTTGTAGCATGGATGAATAGTTTTTTGACGTATTATTGATTACTTCTTTTGTTCGGTGAATCATATCAAGAGCGGTAAGAGGTACTCCTTCTGCTTGGGCAATACAGGTCGATTCTTTACAGATAATTTCAACGGATTTTTCTAGCAACGGATTTTCTAGAAGGTATCCATTTTTACAGTTGAAGAATGCGGTTAACGGGTTTATGCTGGAATTTATGATTGCTTTAGCCCATATTTCTTTTATGATATCATCGCTTGCCTGTGCCTCGATCCCTGCTTCGTTGAAGAGGTGGACGATGTTCTTAAGTTGCTTTGATTGCGAACCGTCGATTGCTCCGAGAATCGTTTTTCCCTTTCCCGTATGCCTGATAACACCAGGATGTGAAAAAATAGCACCATGAGTGGTAACACCAGCAAGAATTCGATCCTTGTCGAATATGTGTTCCATCTTTTCTATGTTGTCTAACCCATTCTGAAGGGATATGATCGCGGTTTCTTCTTGTATTTGTGGTACTATTTGTTTGATCGTTGTCTCCGTATCATAGGATTTCACAGTAAGAATAATAAGATTCGCGGAAATAGCGACATCCTTTACAGATTCTACTGCAGAAAGCTTTACATGTAAGTGTGTTTTTCCTGTAATATTCAAACCGTTGTGTTGTATTGCGGAGATATGTGGTGCGCGTCCTACTAAAACGACCGTATTCTTTTTCGAGAGTAAAGCACCGAAAAGCGACCCGATGGCTCCTGCTCCAACAATTACGATATTCATAGGGGTATCCCTCTTTTTTTGCACTGTTGTTGAAGCTCCTCGCGTGTCATTGCAATCAACGGGGTCAACACTGGGATGACACTCTGTTTTTTTAGTTGTGCGATTGCTGCTAGTGAGCAGGTAGACTCTTCGAATGTATGACCGGTTACCAATGCATCACAGTTTTTTTCAGATGCGATGGTTCGCAGTTGATTGAAGAAATTTTTTGTTTTTTGGTCAACCGAAATGATTTCAGCATCTGCATACCAATTGGTGAGAAATGAATGAAGAGATTCCTCATTTGTTTTCATTGTATTCGCTATGATAACATTACATCCTCTACGCATAAGATACCATGCAGCAAGCAATGAAAATGGATTTTCTACTAGGACAAGGATTTTTCCTTGTGTTCCCAACGGAAGGCCTCCAACTCCTTTAATCTTTTCAGTGAAGAGGAAAGATTTCTTATCTCGGATTTCAATAAATAGCTCGACGTCAGGATCAGTTAAGTCAACATTTGCATGAGTTGCTTTGACGATATCATTACCGATCTGTATCGCCACCTGCTGACTAGAGAACGTGTGTGTTCCAACCCGTGTTGATCGAATAGCAAAACTTTTTTCTTTTATTAAAATATTTTTAATAAGTTGTAGAGCTACTATCGACATGTCTTCTATATCAGAGGTTGTTTGAACTACGTGACTGAATGAAACGATACCAAAAATTTTCGATAATATTATACAGCTCTTGGGGATTTCTGTCGTGGATAGATAAATTCTTCCTCGCTCCTTTGTGATTCTATGCGGAATGTTCTCCTGTAAGAGTGCTTTTTTTATGTTTTTTATAAGAGTTGATTCGAAGTAATTTCGTACATAGGTACTTTTGAGTGAAAGCTCACCGTATCGCACCAAGATGATATCGGAGTTCATCATTTTTCAACATCTCAAGGAGATACATTAACTTTTCACTTACGAAACATTTATTGCATATTTCATTGATGTAGGCTTTGATGATTCCTTTTGTTGTAGGACGTAAAGAACTGAAGAGAACATTCTACTCACCTCCTCTCGAAAGAACAATTATTCAAAAGTTGAAAATTGGTAAGATTTTCTACTGGTTTCTCTTATTTATCCCGCTTAGTATCTTCTCTGCATTGGTTATACATAATGACACGTTGACATTTATCACCTGTATTTTCGCGATTGTTCCTCTCGCCCGTATCTTGGGATATACAGTTAAGGAGATCTCGTTACAATCGAATCCAACAATTAGCGGTCTTTTTTCAGCTACTTGTGGGAATGCAATTGAATTGATTATTGCGGTTATTGCGCTTAACGCTGGATTAGTAGAAGTTGTACAGGCATCTATTATCGGTAGTATTATCGGGAATATTTTATTATTAGTTGGTGTTAGTATTTTTGCGGGTGGTTTACGGTATAAAAATCAGCGTTTTAATAACCAGTCTGTTGCAGTAGATTCCACGATGCTTATTATCGTGGTTGCTGGATTAGCTATCCCTAGTATATATGCTATTCTTAGTCCACATGGTGTGCATAACCAGGTTTTAAGTAGTGCTGTCGCAGGTGTGATGGCTCTTATTTATCTTGCTGGGCTTTTCTTTTCTTTGCGTACGCATAAGGATCTTTTTGATGCAAGTGATGAGATGAAATCCTCGTCTGAAAGACCAACGATGAGCCGTCGACTTGCAGCATTGATATTACTTATCGTTATTGGTGCTGTATCTGTTGAATCTGAATTCCTTGTTGGAACTATTGAGCAAGCTGCGCTGACAATCGGGATTACTCAGATGTTTGTTGGAATCGTGGTGATTGCGATTATTACGAATATCGCAGAGATATCGACAGCAGTCCATTTTTCCGTTGAAAATAAAATTGATGTGTCGATTGAAATTGGGTTGAGTAGTGCAATTCAAATCGCATTATTCGTTGTCCCAATCCTCATGTTAGTTAGTCAAGTGTTTGGTTTTGGTTTTTCACTTGTTTTTACTCCTTTCGAGATCCTTGCAGTTATACTCGCTGTCTTAATTGTGAACTATCTTTCTGCTGATGGAAGATGTAATTGGTTAGAAGGAGCACAGTTGATCAGTGTGTATTTGATTATTGGAATCGCGTTTTTCTTTATAGAATAAAAAAATGATTACCATTTTTCTTTGAAAACATATTGTACATTGTCGTATGAATGTTGTGCAGCAAAAGAGATATTCATTGGTGTGAGGGAGATCTTGTTATCATGTATTGCTCTAAGATCGGAGTCCTCTTCCATGTTTTTGAATTCCACTGGTGGGGTCTGATGAATGAATGTTTTTCTTTTTTTATGAAAAAGTCTGCCATAACGTGTTTTAAACAGTGTTGTTATGGTTAATGGTGTGTCAATGGTCGCATCAAAGGGGATATTCAGAGAAAAGAGATCGACTCCATCGAATCTTTTTTCGATGATAATGGAGGTAACTTTTGTGGTTATTTGGGCTGCATTTTCAAAAAATCGATAATTTTTTGGATGGTAAAAATCAGTTTTATTCTCTCTCATTTTAATTGGTATGGAAAGAGACGATGCGATTGCTCTGACACCGTCGATGGATCCTTCAATCGCTGCTCCTATTGTTCCTGAACTGAGTGTTCGTGCTCGTCCGATGTTTAATCCGATATTTACCCCGGAGATAACCATTTTTGGGCGTGTGTCTACAATATCATATAATCCTATTTGTACACAATCCGCAGGGGTTCCATCAAGCAGGAACATATCTACCCCCTGATACGTTATTTTTTTAATTCTGAGTTCTTTTTTTGTTGTAATTGCTTTTCCAATCCAACTCCTTCCTCGAGTCGGCACAACAGCAGTAACTGAATATTTTTTTGAAAGCTCTCTGACGAGTGGTACAAAACCAGCAGATTTATAGCCATCATCATTTGTGATAAGGATATCCATCATCGGCAACGGAAAAAGCAGGTTATTAATGAATCTTTCCGGTGTCATTATTGTTGAATGTTTATATAGCAGGATTCTATAAGTCACAAAAGTATGATTGCCAAGATTGGTAGTGATTTTGATATAATCCTAATTAGTGGGGAGTACTATGATGATCATCCACTCTCACCGGTGGGTGTTATTGCAAAGGTACTCGATGCGAAAGGATATCGTGTCGGAGTCATCGAAAAACCAGAAACAAAAGAACACTATACGAAGTTAGGAACACCTCGTCTTTGTTTTGGTGTCACATCTGGTTCGATTGATAGTATGGTTCATAATTATACACCATTGAAACGAAAAAGAATCGATGATAATTATAGTAATGCCACGAAAATGCCGGATCGTGCAGTGATTTTCTATTGTAATAAGCTAAAGGAATATTTTAAATCAAGTGTGATAGTAATTGGAGGTATTGAAGCATCCTTGCGACGGTTTGCCCATTATGATTATTGGGATAACAATATCCGACGAAGTATCTTACTTGATACACGCGCAAACATTCTTGTCTATGGAAATGGGGAGAAACAGATCATTGAAATTGTTGAGCGGTTAAAAAACGGGAGCAAGTTAAATGGAATAGAAGGAACATGTATTCTTAGTAAAGATCTTGATGGGTCGTTTGAGCTTCTACCTTCCTATACGGAAGTCATTGAGGATAAACGGAAATTCTGTGATATGCAAATGAAACTTTCAAATAACAGAAACCTCGCGCAAGAGTATACAAACAGTTACGTTATGCAGAATAAATACCCGGAGTATACCACGACCGATTTGGATTGGATTTATTCATTAAATTACTCAAGGAAACTGCATCCGAAATCCTTGTTGAAAATGGGGCGGTTTTCTGTAGTGGTTCATCGCGGATGTGTCGGCGCATGTAATTTTTGTTCACTTTCGCTTCATCAAGGAAATCAGATTATTTCACGATCGGAAGAAAGCATCCTTGCAGAAATTAAACAATTGACAAAACACCCTAGTTTTAAAGGATATGTAGATGATTTTGTCGGTCCGTCTTCGAATATGTATGCGATGATATGTACTCGTCCAAACACGATTACTACTCCCTGTCAAAGGAATTGTATGCAGTGTTCTCAGTTAGATAAAACCCATAAACGACTCATTGCGTTGTTACAAAAAGCTCGACAGATCAAAGGGGTGAAAAAAATTTTTAATCGTAGCGGTATCCGATATGACTTAGCCTTGGAGAGTAGAGAATATATCAAAGAAATTTCCGATTATCACATTTCTGGGTGTCTTAAAATCGCTCCTGAACATTTTTCAAATAAAGTTATCACTTTGATGGGAAAGAATAACTCACGGTTTGATGAGTTCCTCGCGTATTTTACTGCAATTAATGAACGTAAAAAACAAGGATTACGATACTATTTTATGATCGGACATCCTGGTGATACCATTAGTGAAGTTTTGTTCTTACGCGACATTATTAAAAAAAAGCATCTGGGAAATATTGAACAATTCCAATTGTTCACCCCAACTCCTATGACTATATCATCGTGCATGTATTGGACCGGATTAAATCCCTTTACAGGGAAAAGAATCGATGTAGTCTATGATTATAATACGAAAAAAAAATTAAAACGGATTATGTTAGGTCTGCAACAAAACAAACCCGTTTTACATCGATAAGATTTGTTAGCTATGCTGTTGCTAGAATTTTTCTTTTATTCGTTGTGCGATATCTTTCTCACGGCATTCTTTACAGCGTTCCTTGTCTGTAGGGCGCTGTTCGCTGACTTCCCAATCCGGATTGGTTCTAACATAGACTGGGACTGCTGTGCATTGGAGGTGCCAATGGTAGAGAGTACCGTTTTTTTTCCAAAAATATGACATTATTTATTCCTCCAATAATTGTATTCTTTTTTCGGTATTTTAAACTTTTTTTTCCTCGTCTTGTCTCTATGAGTTAATATATGGCACTTGTGATATAGGATTTGTGTAGGTGAGAAACCATGGATCAAAAACAGGTGTTGGAACGGTGGTTAAGGCAACTGAAGAAAGACGAGATCAGTCCTGATGCAGTTGGTCTTGGTCCGGATAAGGAGCAAGCATTGCGATATATTAGAGAAGAGCTTGAAAAAATTGAGGCGATGGAGAAAAAACAAGCTTCGCCGAATCCATAAAAAAAATTTTATTCATATCGGAGCGCTTCTACTGGATCCATCTTTGCTGCTTTTCGTGCAGGTAATACGCCTGCGGCTACCCCGATGAGGATACCGACGATACTGGCGATTAAGAACCATTCTGGGGCATAGATTACATTAATTGTACCGGTGGCGATTGCTCCACCTAGATTCTGTATAGATCTATTAAGAAGGTCAACGACAAACCAACTTCCGCTTGCACCAGTGATACAACCGAGAAGGCCACCTAGGAGCCCGATGATCATGGATTGATATAAGAATAACTGCAAAATATCACGTCGTTTCGCCCCGATCGCCATCATCGTTCCTATTTCTCTGGTTCGTTCTGTTACCGTTGCGAACATAATATTGGCAATTCCAATCGCACCAATAAGTAGAGAAATAAGTGCGATCGCTGTGATGTAGACCCGGATAACATTGACTACTTGTTCTATACGGACAAGGATGTACTGCTGGGTAATTACAACGAAATCAAGGCTTTGGTCTTTATACTTACTAGCATCAGATCCACCACTATCAAGATACTTCAAAATTTGATTTTGTGCATCTTGCACATGTTTCGTGTCTGTTGCTTCTGCAAGAAGAACTGTATAAGCAACAACTCGTTTTAAGATAGTACCGGCATTTGATCCAAAATAGGTAGAATAATACGGTTTTATTGGACAGATAATCCCTGGGTTTCCCATCGCACCCAACATAGTCGTAGTTTTACTTTCTTTCAAGATGCCGACTACTTTCGCCGTAAGAGTTTTACCGTCAACCCGTCGTAGATAAATCGTGTCGCCAACTTGTAATGGTTTATCTTGACCAAAAATTTCTGCGACATTTTTACTGATAATCACCTCGTTTTTTCCTTCTTCAAACATGGTCCCTTCTTCTAAATCGAGATTGAAAATTGTTAGTAAATCAGGAGTGCTTGCATACATTGTTTCTCCTGGTCGGGACTCCCATTTGAGGAACCCATCACGTTTCAATATTTTGTTAAGAGGAACAATTCCGACAGGAGCAACTGCCTTTATAGACGGTAAGTTCTGTATTTTTTCTACATCATTGGTTGTGAATACCACTGATCGCATGGATAGCTGTGGTGTGTCTCCGCCAGTCCCGGTTCCGATAACCATACCAGTTGGGTTAAAAACATTAAATTGTTCTGCAACAAAACTACTCACGGAGCCACCTGCGGTCGTAACCATGATTACTGACGCAACGCCAATGATGACCCCGATGAGCGTGAGAAACGTCCGTACCTTATAGGACTTCATTGCCGCAAGAGCCATCACGAAGATATCTGTTATCATTTTTTCTCACTTATTTTTCCATCGAGCATATTGACAACTCGGTTCGTAAATCGTTTCAACGCGATTGCATGCGTGACTAATAAAATGGTTTTTCCTTCCTTATTTAGTGCAACGAGTAACTTCATGATCTGTTCACCGGTTTTTGTATCTAGATTTCCCGTTGGTTCATCTGCAAGAATGATCGAGGGGTTATTGCTCAGTGCTCGCGCGATCGCAATCCTTTGTTGTTGTCCACCAGATAGTTCAGAAGGAAGATGTGTCGCCCAGTTAGTAAGCCCTACTTTACCAAGAAGTTCAGCAGCACGTTGATCTCGATCTGCTCGCGTTCCCCCAAGAAAAACCATGGGAAGTGCGATGTTTTTTAATGCAGTCATGGTCGATACCAGATTAAATTTTTGGAAAATGAACCCAATCTTTCTCCCTCTAATTTCAGCCAATTCATTATCGCTTACTGTAGAGATGTTCTCTCCATCGATAATGACAGTCCCTGATGTCGGACGATCCAAACACCCGATAATATTCATAAGAGTACTTTTTCCTGAACCCGAAGGACCCATAATCGCAACAAAATCACCTTTCTTGATTTTTAAAGTCACAGTATTTAATGCTTTGAAATCGGTTTTACCGGTTTGGTACGTTTTTGTCAATGAGTCGATTTCGATGACGTAATCTTTCATAACTAATTCCTCGTAGAAGTTGTTCTACGGTTTTGATTAGTTCGTTTTGAGGTTCTGAGCAAGAGTTTTTATTCGGTTTGCGACGACAAAGGATTTTGCGATAAATTCGATCTCGATTGCTTCCTCGGGGCTTGATACTTGTCCAACAATCATCATTTTTTCTCACTTCTTCATGTCTGTTTTGTCTGTTTACTTTAAAACCTCTTATTGTACAATTAATACCAGGAGTCTTTACAGTTGTTATCTAAAAAAGTTTTCGTTTAGATTTTTCGCCATGGAAAACTTGTTTTTATACGGCATTGTCTCAAAAATCATTTAACCTAAAATTACATTCCATCAAGCCATGGATTGGATGACAATCATGATGATATATAACTGGAAAAAACATAAAAAAATAAAGGAAAACGAAGTCGACTTTGTGCTGAAAAAAGCAATACAAATCATCGATGACTCACAAGAACCATGGACTGAAAAAAACTTCGGGCGACCACCATATCCACCAAAATCAATGATCTCCATCTGCCTTTTAAAAGTGTATTTCG
>CABMCU010000110.1 GCA_902384685.1 uncultured archaeon
CATTTGTGGGCTAGAGGATACTACTGTGGTAGTGCAGGACATGTATCCCAAGATGCAGTCAAGCGGTACATTCTTGAACAGGAAGGTAAGGATGTGTTTGATTACAGCATCTACGGAGATCATATAGCACAAACAAAGATCGGTGATTTCACCAAGTGAACAAAAAAAGTTAGACTCCAATTCATCCACTGGTTAAAACCAGTGGTATTCTTGGAGATTTTTTATAACACTATTTCCACTAGAGGTAGTGGGTGATGGTATATTTTGTTTTATCGATCATTGATAGAATTCGAGGGCCCTGTGAGGTATCCACAGAGTCAACCTCTTTGACAGTCACCGTGACACCAGTTCCTGTTTTTTCTTTAAATCCTTTCTGTATGAACTGAAAGATTTCTTCAACAGATGGCCCAATGGTTCGAAGCGCTTGATCAATAACAACCTGGATTTCAAGCGTTGTAAGATTATATTGAATGATTTTCGTGTTTTTGACCTTGTTTGTCTTTAGTTTATAGAGTATTTTACTATAGATTTCTGAAAAGGAGGAAGGAAGTAACACGGTTCCATCAGGAAGATATAACGCAAGGTCACTTCGCCCGTATATTTTCTTGATAAGAGCACTCGCTTTACCGCACGAGCAGTAACCCTTAAGGGGAGCGACAATGTCATTGATTGCGTTATAGCGAATAATCGGTGTGCCTTTTCCATGGAATTTTGTGATAATCATCTCCCCACCTTCACCTGAGTCAACTGGTCGTCCATCTTTAAGAAATTCTGCATACACCAGATCAGACATGAGATGGTAACTCCCCTGTTTACATTGAAAGCCAATAAGCCCGGATTCGGTGGCGCCATAGACTTCAAAGACTTTCGCATGAAATGTTTTTTCTATAAATGATTTTAAGAAAGGATCAAGAACAGAACCGGTTGCAGCAATATATTGTGGTGATATCTTCTCCCCGAAACCTGTTTCTTTTAATAACGCAAGATGACCAAGCATCCCAACGTACCCGCCGATGAATTCGGGTTGAAAATCATTGATTGCGGCGATGACTTTCTTGGGGTCATCATTCGTATTCAACCACTGGATGTTCTTAAACATCCTCATTAAATTTAAACGAGGCTGTAATCCACGGGTGATATACCCGCTTTCAGCGGTATGTGGTGCGAAATCCCCGATGATCGTTATCCTATTCTTCCACACATTCATATCATATTCATGAAGAGTCCGCATGTATGCAAAGAGACCCGTGACGATATCAAGGAGATCAACATAGATAGGCAGGACTTTCCCGGTGGTTCCTGAGGTCGATACCTCGATAAGAGAATTCTTTTTTATTTTCGGCGAAACAATCCCATTTGGATAATACTGTTTGATGTCATCTTTGGTAATAAACGGGAGTTTGTGAAGATCATTAATACAAGTAATATCATTTGGATGGATCCCTACTTGTTTGAATTTATCATGATATAAAGGTACTGTATCAGCAAAATATACAAGTCGCCGAAGTTGTTTGTCTTGATAGCGTCGAAGAGCGTCATCACTGATTCTACTTAACCGGTCCACATCACTTAAATATCGTTTGAGAATTTTACCTAGGAACACAGGGTTATAGAACGGATTCATAACGCTCCCAAAGTAGGGAGGAAATAGGTACAATTCCTTAAATAGCTGTCTCTTAATTCTCCACAGAAGAGCAATGAAGATACTCATCATTGAGACTGTTTGGATGGGAGGTGCACGGTATAAATTTCTTGAAAAAACACTCCTCACAACATTCTCAATTTTACCAACTCTGCAGGCACGGGAATTTGCTGCGATCACCCCAAAACACCATACGGTCTCAGTGATGAATGAACGATACTCACCGATTGACTCTGACACTGCATATGATGTTGTTCTCATCAATTTTGTTACGTCGACAGCCCCTCGAGCGTATGAGATCGCTGATACCTATCGAAAAAAAGGCGTCCCAGTCATTCTCAGCGGGTTTCACGCATCAGCATTACCTGACGAGGCAAAACGACATGCGGATAGCGTTCTTATTGGGAGAAACGAACAGGGTTGGCTGTCGGTCCTCCAAGATATTGAGAAGAAAAAATTACAACCGTTCTACCACACACCACCGTACAATGATTCTTTGATTCTCCCTCCTACAAATATCAGCTTACCTGGATTAGTCATGACTGGAGCACTTGAGGCGACACGCGGATGTCCATATCGCTGTGAATTCTGCCCGGAGACAAACATCCAGGGCGGAGCATCATTCTATAAAAGACCGATCCCTGAGGTCATTGCTGAAATAAAAGCAATCCCGCAAAAAACCCTGATGTTCTATGATACCTCGCTGACTATCGACCCTTCATACACAAAAGAATTATTCGAGAACATGAAAGGACTGCATAAAAAATTCTTCTGCAACGGAAACGTAGACGTGTTAGCTCATGATGGTGAACTCGTTCGACTCTCCCGAGAAGCAGGGTGTGTTGTCTGGCTTGTTGGGTTTGAGTCAATCTGTCAAAATACGCTACAAGCTATTGGAAAAACAACAAACACAGTTGAGGAATATGCACAAGCAATCCGCAATATTCATCGGAACCATATGGTGGTGATTGGGGACTTCATGTTTGGATTTGATACCGATTCCGCAGATGTTTTTGAAAAAACACTCAAAACAATAAAAGAACTCCAAATCGATGTCGCTGATTTCTCTATTTTTACCCCGTTTCCTGGAACACCACTCTTTAAAAAACTTGATGACGAGAAGAGGATTTTAACAAAAGAGTGGAAATATTATAATATGGGTCATGTTGTTTTCAAACCAAAACAGATGACATCGGAGGAGTTACTTCAGGGTGTACAACAAATGTACGCGGAATTTTATACACCTGTATCTTCCATGAAAAGAATTCTTCAGAACCTCAATCGAGGTTTGTATCCCTTTTTTATTGTCTTTGGACGTAATATTATTACGATCATGAGCAGTAGACGACTCTATATCAACAAAAAATGAGAGACGATAGGGTTAAGCTGTGAATGCCCACCATGCTTTGACATCAATACCTGCAGTCGCGGTTTTACCGGAATCATCATAGGCTTTTACCATGATGGTATAGGTCGTAGGAATCCATGGTTTTTTAATTAATGTAAAAGGGATTGTCCAGTTATAGGGTGGGCTTGTAAACGCGGCGACAAGTTTATCGTTTACGTAGATTTCAACTTTCGAGATCCCAGAATCATCTTTTGCATACGTATCAATCGAGGCTTTTCCAATAAGCCACGTATTTTTTAATAATTTACTTTTATAGATAAACTGTAAAATGAGATTTCCTCGTAAATAGATTTTCCCTTTCTGCGGTGAAAGAATCCCTACTTCAGGAGGAAGGTTCCGTGCGCCCTGTACAACATACGTCGCGTTTGTCGCATCAGCGTAATGAGCTGTAAACGGATATTCATTAGTTGGGGGATCTGAAAATGCATTATTTCCTGTGGTACTAAACACGACTGCGATTAGTTTAAGGTTCTCGTAATCCAGGTTTCCAACAGACCAGTTTGCTGAAAATGTCTTGCCACTATTCGCTGAAACACTAATGTCTTGATTAATGATGAAATCAACAAAGGCGTTTCGATACTTTGCTCCATTGTAATCGTTGAATTGTGAAGAAATAATTTCTGTGAGATACAGCCGTAATCGTCCTGAATACGAAGATTGTTCTCCATTTTCCACCAGGACATTTGCCGCGATTGTATTGGTGGTGTTCTTGTATTCCGCGGTGACTGTTACCTTGATTTTTGGAACAACTCGATTTTCTGCTGCTTGTACCGCGATGGTGTAATTTGCTTCTGGGTTCAGACCACCAAGAATGACTCGATATCCTCCATCGATATATACTGTCGGGTCAGCATAACGGTTATAGATTGATGAGAGGAACTCTGCTGCTTTGTTGTTTTCTATAATCAAACTAACGTAATAAAAGCGGTAATTAGGAGTGGATTCTATATTTTCTAGGATAGCTGCTACATTGGGGCAATATCGGCAGGTTACCGAGGTTGATTCCTCAATGAACACCGTGTGGAGAAAATCCTCATCACCGTTGTCATTACTGGGTTTTACGGTGATCGTATAAAACGTTGAGCCATCAGTAGACGGAGCGCCAACTGGTCCGTTGCCTGCAGCGTCATCAACAGTGATATAGTAATAATAATTACTAGTAGTTTCTGAAGGAATGCTAATGCTTGCGCTACTACTCAGAATTGATATCGAGTCCCAACTTGTTGATCCTGCGATTTTATAATATACTGTCGCTTCAGTGACATTCACGTTATCGCTAAAAAGGGCAGTGATGGTAGCGGTTTGACCAGCAGTCACTGTAAAGTTCCCCGTAATATCATCAATCTGTGGGGGCTCTGTATCATTCCCTCCATTGTTATTATTAGTGTTGTCCCCCGTATACATTATAATATACGCTGATGCACCGAGGAGAAGTCCTAGAATACATATGATTAGGATGAATTTTCCGATAAGTCTCATATCTAGTAATTAATATACACGTGCTTTATATATTAAATTTACTCCTTTGTGTATAAAAAAGAGAAGGAAGAAAAAATCAACGTGAATCTCCAGGAAGTTCGGCAGAATATATTGAGTTTTTCGTTGTCGCTTCTTTTTAGATGTAGCCACGTTTAAACAGGAAGAACAAGAGTAGTATTATACTGGGAACAATCACAATACTTATTGTGATAATCAAAAGAGTCGCAAATGTTGGTCCCTTTGCAAGGTCGACTGCAAGGCAGTTATGTCGTTCATTGGAAGGTATCTTGAGTTATCGAAATACAAAACACCATAAATTTTTTCCACCTCTTGTGATCGTATCAGTATAATGTGATATTTTTAATCAAACATTTTTGTCCATATACTATAGTTTTAATATTACTATTTGATATCTGACGATAGATGGGATGATTCATGGATACTATCCGAATCGACGGTAATGGTAATTTTATCCATGTACAAGGGGAACAACATATTTTGAGGATTGTTTTATGAGTGACGAACCCGATATTATAATGCAGTTACGGAAAGAGGAAAAATTGGGGTTTCTTCACAGTAAAACACAGTGTGATTCTGAATTAAAATTCGTAAAACAACCTCCTGAACGAGATATCACTGAGCAGAAGAAGGCGGAGGATTATTTACGAGAAAGTGAAAAGAGATACAGTGATATGCTTGCGAATCTGGATGAGGGGTTCTATAGTATTACCCTTGAGGGAATATTGCTTTATCATAATAGAAAAATCAACCAGATCCTGGGTTTTTCTCCTGATGAGAATCTTGTTGGGAAACGCGTGTTCGATTTCTGGCGGAATCTTGACGATAGGAAGCTATATCTTGAGAAACTTGAGCAAAACGGATCCGTTCGGAATTATCTTGTTGCTGCAAGAAAACAGGATGGTAAACCAATCTTTGTTGAGTTGTTTGGACGCTTGGTCAAAGACAAACAAGGTGACCCTGTGAGAATTGATGGATCGATTGTTGACGTTACTGAGCGGATGCAGGCACAGCAGCTGTTGTGCGAACGTGAGGAGCGCTATCGACTTCTCTTTACTGAAGCTCTGGATGGCATCTGTTTAGCAGATGCGGAGACAGGTCTGATTATTGATTGTAACCAGGCGTTGGCGGATTTAGTCGGCAGAGAGCGAGTGGAGCTGATAGGGCAATCGCAAACGATTTTACATCCTCATGATAAGAATCAGGATACGTTCTCTTCCACATTCAGACAACACCTGACGAGCGAAGAGGGGCATACTCTCGAGACGCAAGTTGTGACCCGTATTGGCTCTATTAGAGAAGTGGAAATTAAAGCCAATCATCTGAATCTTCAGGGACGGAAAATGTTGCTTGGAATATTTCACGATATCACCGAGCGGATTAAGGTTGAGAATGCGCTCCGTCGTAGTGAGGAAAAATATCGTCTAGTGACAGAGAACGCATCAGATGCTATTTGGACAATGGACATGAATCTCCGTTTCACCTACGCGAGTCCCTCGCATGAAAGAATGACTGGTTATACTACGGAGGATGTGTTGAAACTTTCTCTTGATGAGTTTCTTACAACAGAAAGCCTAGAGCGTGCCTTACGCACCTTTGCAACAGAAATGGAGCGTGAAAACAGTGAGGAGAAAGATCTTTCTCGATCCGTTATCCTTGAATTAGATGAAATTAGAGTGGATGGTTCAATATTCCCTATTGAGACTCGGATAAGCTTTCTCCGCGATTCTAAGGGTAATCCCATTGGCATCCTCGGTATTACACGTGATATCACCGAGCGGAGGCAGATAGAACAATCACTTCGAGAGAGTGAAAAACGGTATCGTACTATTTTAGATCAGGCTGCTGACGCTGTCATCATGCACGATAGTACTGGTCGGATAATGGATGTCAATCTGAAGGCATGTCATAGCCTTGGTTACTCCCGAGATGAGTTGCTTTCGATGTCAATACGTGATATTGATCCTGAGGCAATCCAGATTGGAAAGGATAAGTTATGGAGCAAAGTCATTGCTGGTGAGCAGGTTTTATTCGAGAGTCACCACAGGCGCAAGGATGGTCGTGTGTTCCCTGTTGAAGTGACGCTTGGTTCAGTGAGTTTGTCTACCGGCCAGGGGGTCATCGGAATCGTAAGGGACATCACGGAGCGTAAGCAGGTGGAACTTCTCGAACATGCCCTATATGAAATCGCTCGTGCATCGGAAACAGCAAAAAATTTACATGATCTCTATCGTGTTGTCCATTTGATAATCAAAAGCCTTATGTCAGCGAAAAATTTTTATGTCTGTCTCTATGATGAAGAAGAAAATCTTTTACATTATCCATATTTTGTCGACGAAATCGACATATTACCTGAGCCCGAACAACCAGGTAAAGGTTTAACAGCGTACGTGCTACGCACGGGTCAGACATTGCTTTGTGATGCATCAACTGATGAAGACCTGATCCGCCGTGGAGAAGTAGAATTGGTTGGTTCTCCCTCAGCATGCTGGCTGGGCGCCCCCCTGAAAGTCGGTGAAAAGATCATTGGTGTCATTGCTCTTCAGCACTATTCCGATCCGAAAGCTTACAGTGAGCGGGAAAAACAGATATTGGATTTTGTATCTGGCCAAATAGCACACACCATTGAGCATAAACGTTCAGAGGAAGAACGTCAAAAAATGCATGAAATGCTTCAAAAAGTGAACAAGGATCTCGAACAAACAGTCATGGATCGTACAGCTGAAATACGTTCCCTGTTGAATCAAAAAGATGAATTCATTAACCAACTTGGTCATGACTTGAAAAATCCCTTAACTCCATTAATAACATTATTACCTCTCCTAAAGAAACACGTATCTGATACAGAATCTTTGGAACGTTTTGATGTAGTGCTTCGTAATGTCGAGTATATGAAAAATCTTGTGACGAAAACCCTTGAGCTTGCTCGGTTAAGCTCACCAAATACAGTCTTTGACCTTGAGGATATCAACCTCACAGAAAAAATTAATGAAACCTTACACGCACAAAAACTCATGTTCCAGACCAGACATATCACGGTAGATAATAAAATTCGGGATACGATTATCATACAGGCTGATGCACTCCGTTTTGAGGAACTCCTCAATAATCTTTTGACGAATGCCGTGAAATATACACCAGAGGGTGGCGGTATCACTCTTGATGCAAAACCAGAAAAAGAGTGGGTGATAGTTTCAATACACGATACGGGTATCGGTTTAACGGAAGGACAAATCGCTCATATCTTTGATGAATTCTACAAGGTCGATCAATCTCGGCATGATTTTGAAAGCAGTGGTCTTGGATTACCAATATGCAAACGCATTGCAGCGAAACACGGTGGAAAAATCTGGGTGGAAAGCGAAGGACTTGGAAAAGGATGCACCTTTTATTTCACTATGAAAACAAGACAGAAGGAAAGTCGGGATAAATAGTAATAGTATAACACTGATGCGAAACATAAGAGAGATGATATGGTAAAAACAATATTAGTGGTAGATGATAATCCAGATATAGCGATTTCAGTAAAAGGAGGATTAGAACAGTTTCATGATAAATATACCGTGATCTCGGCAACTAGCGGAGAACAGTGTTTGCGTTTACTAAAGAAAAATCAAATCCCAGACCTTATTTTGCTTGATATTATGATGCCTGGTATTAGTGGGTGGGAGACATATTATCTTATAAAAGAGAACCCCTCCTGGAAAAAAATTCCTGTGGTTTTTCTCACCGCGAGAGCGGATAGTATGGCAAAAAATGCTGGGCAGTTCTTAGCAGAGGACTATATCGAAAAACCATTCAATATCGAAGATCTTGAAAAACGGATTGATACGGCGTTACAAAAATAGTACCAATATCTCGTGTGTGATAGTAGTATTTCAATGATTGTGTCTCAATAATTTTGCTCCTTGGAGAAATGAATATTTTCAACAGATGTTTCAATAACGGAAATACCGTGTACTATTTTACCATAACATCTGCACCTATACAACGTAACTAAAAATGGATTTTATAAAAAATATATGTGATACTTATACAATTTCTAAGGAAAATAGCAAGTATTATGTACACAATTAAGTGTGTTTAAAGTAATTTGCATTGATGTGAATTTGGCATAGTAACGTTGAAATTTTAAATCAAGCCCGTAAATAACAAATATCTAGAGGTGTATATTGCATCGAGCAAAAATGAATCGATATTCAAAAAAACCTTTGTAATTTTGTAAACCCAAATTTTTAGTATAAGTGGCTACTTCCCCTTGGCATTACAGAAGGTAAAATCTATGGAAAACAACGATTTATACCCGATGATTTTTAGACGAAAATCAATCAGAACCTATGATATGGCACCGTTAAATGAAAAGATCCTGCAGAAGATTTCAGATTCCCTCCTTACCTTGCACCCTATGTGTGATGATATAAAAACAGAATTCACAATTATTTCACACAATCAGGTCAGGCGAGCAAGGAAAAAGGCACCACATTATATCGCTGCATTTTCTGAAAAGAAAGCACATTACCTGACCAATATTGGATTCATGTTACAGCAAATGGATCTGTTCTTTTCAGCAAATGAAATAGGAAGTTGCTGGAAGGGTATCCCTCAACCTATCAAAAAAGTAAAAGAGAATTCGGATCTTGAATTTGTCATCTTAATGGCTTTCGGGAACACAAAGGAATCACTACATAGGATAAATGTGTCGGAATTCAACAGAAAACCTCTCTCGAAAATAACTGATATTACTAGTATGAAGGAATTACTTGATGCTGCCCGGGTGGCACCATCGTCAACAAATTGCCAGGCATGGTATTTCACAGGAAACGAAACCATGATTCATGCGTACATCGGCAAGCCAGGCATCCTCCGACGTCTTTTCGCGAGAACCACACTCCAAATTGATATAGGCATCGCCCTTTATCACCTGAAGATAGCAGCAGAGCATTTTGGCAAAAAGGCAACCATTTCCTATTCCCCAACAGCACAGACAGCCCCTTCGAAAGGGCATACGTATATTGCTACTCTCAACATCTCCTAGCTATATCAATCATCGATAAAGCATTGACACGGTTTTAACATATCATTTTTTGTGTGAATCAATAGCAAAATAAAAAAGAGATTGATTTTAACCGCAATTAAACAATTCATAGAGAATCAATATTGTTGTGAGTAAGTTATCCCCAATATCAGTATTCCATGTTAATAATACAACTAAAACCCCTATTGCTCCTAAAGTTGCACAGATAAAAGGGAATGGCCAAGAAGTAACTCCGGTGCTATTCTCACAATCACATTCTGAGTTTGAAGATTGGGTTTTTTCCTTTTGTATCTGTTGAACAATTGGATGTGGGTTTGATGATTGAACTGTCTGATACCCTACGACGTTAGTCAATGAACCAAGAATAAGAAGAACCACAGCAATGATACTAACTCCAATCAAAGGATATTTATCCATGTCTTTCCCCCTTTGTACAATTATATAGAACTGTTCTCCTATAAAATCCCTTCCCCCTGCATTTAAAAGTATATCATTAGAGACAGAAGCATTGACACGGTTTTAACTCATTGTTTTGTGAACAGGTCTCAATTACTGTAACCTCCAAAAAACGATTTATTTATAAGAACAAAAATCTTACAATAAACCAAATAACATGAAAGAAATAAATTGGAAATCACTTTCTTTGTCACTAATAATCTCGACAATTTTAAATGGATCTGTAGGTTCAATACTTTTAATCCAATATATGAATAATATCTCATTTTGTTTTAATAAGATTCTTTCAAATATAAACAATTCAAATGCTTCTGTAACAATTGCTTATTGCAAACCGCTTGTTCCTCTTTGGGTATGGATTCTAATTTTTTTGATTTCTTATCTTGTTGTAACCATGATTTTATATCTTTTAATAGAATCGCAGAATCGAAGAAAAAAGTAGATTTATGAATTTCCTTTTTTAAATAATCAAGTGTTTGTTTAGGTTTCAAAACATATTTTTAGAAACAGAAGCAATTAACACGATTTTAAGATTCAATGTTTTTATGCTAATCCTTGACGGATATAAAAAAAAAAGAGGGGTTATACAAGAGACTAAGTAAACCCATAGATTTTAAAGCAGAAATCAAATTTAGGAAACTGCGTCCAAATAATACCACCAATAAAACTAGACCACCGCATCCCGTTCGTATATGGTGTTCCAGAGCCATACCCCCAATAATAAAAATTCATAAAATTCCCACCACTAGTCTTCAGAACAAGATAATATGTACTGCCAGGAGTTATAAGAATATTACTGAAATCGAATTCCACCCAGCTGCTAGTTGTTGGGATCTGAGAAGCAGGCTTTGAGATACTTACAAGATCAGATCCAGTTAAAGCACTGCGAATTGATAACACTATATCAGAGAGAGGGCTCCCTGTTTTTCGCATGTATACCTCCACACGAGTCAATGTATTCACTGTTGGGATAAATGATTGCCCACCCCATCGAATCGTATAAAACGCATAATTGTTTTTCATCTGTGTTTGCTGTTGATCTAATTTTTCTGTAGTAAACGTATACCATCTACGAGTATACAGCCCACTCCCAGTCGGATCAGTCGCATTCACCCAGACTTTATAGCTGGTTGAGTTCGCAAGTCCAGAGATGGCGAGAGACTTTGTTCCATTGGATGCACCAGTCCCACTATTTGTCTGACCATTGCTACACTGTATAGTCC
>CABMCU010000111.1 GCA_902384685.1 uncultured archaeon
ACCCATTTTTCATGAGCTATTTTCTTTATATCACCCATAATATTCTCCAAGAGTACCTGTTGTGCCAGCGCTTAATCCCACATTTCTTGGATAATATTATCGCTTATATACAGAAAATCGCTCATGAACAAGGGGTTGACAAGGAGCTTGATAAGCGTATTGAAGAAGATATGAAAGGATTGGAATGAAAACGAGGTTATAGACCAACGTATTTATTACTCACATCCCATAATTTTTTTGCAGCGTCCATGTCATACGTTTCTTGATTTATTTTTTTGACTACTTTTTTCTCAAAATATTCTCCGCTTATTGTTTCCACTTCTGAGGAGCTTGCAAGATAGATAGGGGTTTGTGCACCTATTGATGCTTCTTTTGCGATGAGTTTAAAAAATTTCGCGGAAAACCAACCCGCGTCTCTACTGAGATTTGTCGCACTCATGCCAGGATTGGTACAATTCACGGTAATCCCTGTTCCTTTCAGACGTTCTGCTAGTAATCTTGTAAAAAGAATGACGGCAAGTTTCGAATGACCGTACACTTTCATCCCAGAAAAACTATGGTTGAATTCGAGGTCATCAAAATGAATCGTTCCGGAATGCAACCCTGAGGTGAGATTAATGATTCGGGCTGGTGCGCTTTTTTTCAGCATATCAAGAAGAAGATTCGTCATGAGAAACGGGGCAAGATAATTGACCGCAAAAGTGTTTTCGATGCCATCTTTTGATTCTCTTCGATGATATTCCACGATTCCTGCATTATTTATTAACACATGTAACGCGGTATATCTTTTGAGAAATTCCCTGCAGCAGTCTCGAATCGAGGTAAATGAAGATAAATCACAAAATAGTACATCGATATTGTTATTCTTTGTTGATTGCACCAGTTCTTGTTTTGTTTGCTCCCCTCTTTGAACGTCTCTTGCGGTGATAACAACTGTTGCTCCGAGCTGTGCAAGTCCTCGTGCGGTTTCTTTCCCTATTCCTGATGTTGCACCAGTGATAAGTACGATTTTTCCTTTCATACTCTCTTTGATCCTAATTGTTTTTGTGGTGATAAAACAGCACACTATATTAAACTAAGGATCCTTTAAATCTGGGATTTTTTTAGCCCTCCCTCTCCTTTTCTCCATACAATAATATACTTCATATTCAATGCTTTCAGTCCATGCATGCTCCTCGTATTGACCTCTTTGAATGGCTACTGCAGAACGCCCCGTACGCCACTTATAATCTCGCTTTTAGTAATATTACTGGAGTGACTGTTAAAGAATACGAGACAGTCGCTCATTATTCGTTTCCAGACAATTTTGACTTCGGGTTAAACGCTCAATACGGTGCTGAGGAATTAAAAAGAGCCCTTTGTCTGATGTACAATTGCACACCTGACAATATCGTCGCCACCACGGGGGCTTCGGAGGCAAATTTCCTTGTTTTCTTCTCTCGTCTCAATCAGGGGGATGAATTCATTATCGAACAACCGGGATATCAACCGATGTGGTTGACTCCGGAGATGCTTGGTGCTCGGCGAATACACTGGCTAAGGAGGTTTGAAAACAAATTCGGCGTTGATATAGAAACGCTCAACAACCTTATTACAGAGAAAACCAAGCTGATTGTACTTACGAACCTTCACAACCCCAGCGGCGTTTTCACGCACCAAAAAACAATCAAAGAAATTGCGAAGATTGCAGAAGACCATGATATCTACGTCCTGGTTGATGAAATATATCTCGATGGATCATTTATCTCACAACCGTCTTCATTTGGTATTCCAAATGTGATTGTGACCTCCAGTGCAACAAAGGTCTATGGGTTAGGGGGATTTCATACCGGCTGGGTCATCGCACCACGAGAAATAGCGATACAATGTCAGAAGCTCAAAGCACATTCTACAGGCGCAGCATCCTATACGTCGGAGATCATGACTGCTCATGCTCTCCGTGATGCTCGAGAGGATCTTATCAAAAGATTTCAGAAAAGAGCCAAAACAAATTTTGAGATACTCAAGAAATGGATGAACAAGCATAAAGAATTTTTCGAGTGGATTGAACCTGATGGCGGAATCGTGTGTTTTCCGAGATATACGATGGATATGCCTTCTGTGGATCTCTGCAAATACTTATTTGATACACAGAAACTATTAGTAAATCCTGGATTTTATTTCAATCAGGAAGGTTTTATTCGATTATCATATGGATGTGATGAATTCTCGCTACAAAACTCTTTAGACGTCCTTGAGAAAGGACTCCGAAATCTGCAGGACAATATCGACTCATAAGAAAATTTGTTATTCAGGGGTGGGAGATTTAGGCTCGAATTTGTGAACATGCTTCATGATTTTTCAGGAAACGCAATCAAAAAACCACCAGATCCTATCATCCAAATAAGAATTGGATATACAATCATACGTTCCATTCCACCAACACCCAGTCCCAAATAAAAATTTCCGATGAAGAAAATCAACATTAACAGGCTCATCAATCCTAGTAGGATGACGATAATGTTGAACGGGTTTTTCATTAGCCTGTATGAGAATATGGCTGATAATCCACCAAAGAGAAATACCAACAAAGAAACGAGCATGTGCATTGGTTCGCTATTTTCTGTAAATATTCCAACGCCCATTGCGGCTAATGCTGCAATAGTGAGCGAGATGGTTACCTCCTTATGATGGAAGGCGCGTTGTAAAAAATATGCCCCAATAATCGATAGTAATCCTATGAGGAAGATAGACACGTTAAAAACCGTTGAGGATGGCCCAATACCTAAATCACTTATGTAATTTGTCGATATACTGTAGCCTGGATACAGTGCCTCCGCGACAATTAGCCCTAGAATAAATTGAGATGATGCAATGATAAATAATACCCCTGCTACTTTTCCATTTGAATAATTCATCATATAAGTGAATTTTTGAATGCTGATAAAGATTTGCATCCATTGACAGCGGATTTGTTGAATGAACGATTCGCATAAGATATGAGTTAAAAACTCTTTATCTTATTTAAGAAATTCTCCGTGTTTCTTGTTGAAACCTCGATGACTATATATTTATATAAAAAGAGTATTATTATTTATGTTATAGAGTGTTCAAATGAAGCATAAAGGATTAAAAATGAAAACTATATCTTATTTCGTTATTATTTGCGTATTATCTGGGATGATCGATAGTACTGTATCAAGTTCAGCCATAAAACAATCCTTTTTTCCAGAGCAGACATATACATCTGATAATCTTTCGTCTCATGGTTCGTCCTCTGATATCCTTGAGATGATTCAGCAAGTGAATGCATCGACATTACGAACCTATATTCAAACGATACAAGAGTTCGGTCCTCATCCTACAGGGTCATCAGCATGTGAAACCCTTGGAGAGTATCTATATGATACGTTAAGCTCGTTCCATGTCTCTGTTCGATACGACCCATGGAGATATAAACTCCATTCTGGAAGAAACATTGAAGCAACATTACTTGGAACGGAAAGTGATAATATCGTTGTCGTTAGTGCTCACTATGATAGTATTTCGATATCACCGGGGGGAAATGATGATGGATCGGGTGTTGCAGTTGTTCTTGCAGCTGCAGACATCTTGAGTCATTTCAGTTTTAATTGTACGATACGTTTTGTGCTTTTTTCTGGGGAAGAGCAAGGGCTGTTAGGGAGTCATGAGTATGTGCAGAATGCCTCTCGAAATGGTGAACATATTATTGGTGATCTCCAACTTGATGGTGTTGGCTGTGCATCAACCTCCGATGATGGTAGTAAAATAAAACATCATTCCAATAATGAATCGTTCTGGATGGTTGATATCAGTACGAACATAGCGTCAAAATATCATGATGAAATTGGTCTTGATGTGATTGGTCTTCCTCATGTGACTTTTAGTGATCATGAATCATTTGTGGAGTATCATTACGATGCGAGTTATTTCTGGGAATATGGCCTTACACCATTCTATCATACTTCTGAAGACACCCTTGAGCATATGAACATGACGTATCTTGCAAAGGTCTGTAAACTCACCGTGGGGACCCTTGCGTCTATAGCTGAACTTCATCCTCTTCTTTCAAATGATGATTTAGGGATTTCAATAAAGGGGCGGGTTCTAGCGTTTCCCTGTCAATTTGCTGTGCGAGTCAAAAATAAAAACTCCATGATTGATACCGCAAATGTTACGATTAATGTAGCAATAAGGAATCTTCGGACAGGTGAGTATGTTATTGTGAACATCCATACAGGTAGCATTCCCTGTAATTGGACGTTTACGAAGGAGATAGCAACGGTTTGGGAGTTTAAAACAAATGGTCGCCAGTATTCAAATCAATTTATCTCTCTCGATGTGACCATAAGAGGAATCAAAGATGATGTGACATTGTATATATCACAACGGAGAACCGGTGTTATTGTTGCGAACTCTATTTTTCTGTTCCCTTTTTTTAAGGCCAGTTCGTATTAGTCATCAAGCTTTTATAACGAAACAGCGATTAGAACATATGACGATTACACATGTTCGGAAAAGAACTGGGGAACTCGTTACTTTTGATGCTGAAAAAATAACAATCGCTATTCAGAAGGCAATGCTTGCGTTAGGTATAAAGAACAGAAAAAAAGCGGAATCACTCACTAAGGAAATCGTTGATTCACTGAATACAAACAAATCAACCTTTTTAGATGGTATCCCTGGTATTGAACAGATTCAAATCACTGTTGAAGAGGTCCTTGAACGACGAGAAGAACGCGTATATAAAGTTTATTCGTTGTATCGGCGTTCCCGGGGAATTGCACGAGAAATTAGGCAGTATTTCAAAATACGGGATGATTTGAAACTGGATGTTAATGCCTTGAAAGTACTTCAAGAACGGTACCTGTTAAAAGATGAAGATGGGAATATCGTTGAAACGCCGACGCAGATGTTCCGGCGAGTTGCTAAAACGATTGCAGAACAGGATGCTCGTTATGGAATGGACCCCCAAAAAACGGAAGAAGAATTTTTTACTGCGATGCGAAATTTGGTATTTCTTCCAAACTCACCGACACTCATGAATACAGGGACGAAACTCGGTCAGTTGTCCGCTTGTTTCGTTCTTCCAATTGAGGATAGTTTGGAAGGGATTTTTACTACTTTAAAAAATATGGCATTGATTCAGCAATCTGGGGGAGGAACCGGGTTTAGTTTTAGTCGTTTGCGTGAAAAAGGCGCTATGGTAAAAAGCACCAAAGGCATTGCGAGTGGTCCTATCTCGTTCATGCGTATCTTTGATATTACGACTGAAATTATTAAACAAGGTGGGAAACGTCGGGGGGCGAATATCGGTATTCTTGCTTGTACGCATCCTGATATTCCTGATTTTGTGACTGCGAAATCCGGGAAACGACTCACGAATTTTAATATCTCGGTTGCGGTGACTGATTCGTTCATGAGAAAGGTACAACGGAATAAAACGTTGATATTGAGAAGCCTAAAAACTGGGAAGATTGTTCAAAAGATTAACGCATCGGATTTATTTGAAATGATTGTGCGAAACGCCTGGGAGACCGGGGACCCGGGGTTGTTGTTCATCGATGAAATCAACCGAAGGCATCCGTTACGTGCCGTTGGAGTCATCGAGGCAACAAACCCGTGTGGTGAGGTTCCACTCCTTGCCTATGAATCATGTAATCTGGGGAGTATCAACCTTACAAAAATGGTTACGAACGGGAAACTTGATTGGAAGAAACTTCGAACGACGACGCGGCTTGCGGTTCATTTTTTGGATAACGTCATTGATGCGAATAATTATCCATTGAAAGAGACAGAAAAAATTACAAAGGAACATCGGAAAATCGGTTTAGGTGTGATGGGGTTTGCTGATCTCCTGTTTCTGCTGAAGGTACCCTATGATAGTCAGGAGGCGTTGCAGCTTGGTGAACGCCTTATCAAGTTCATCGCAAAACAAGCACAAGAAAAGTCAGTAGAGCTTGGGAAAGAACGGGGGTCCTTTAAGAATTTTAGGCATAGTACATGGCAGAGGATGTACCCTGCGATGAGAAATGCGACCTGTATTACGATTGCACCGACAGGGACTCTGAGTATCCTTGCAGGGTGTTCCTCTGGTATTGAACCGGTGTTTGCATTAGCGTTCTTACGTCGAGTAATGGAAGGTAAACAATTACCTGAGATCAATGAGATTTTTAAACGGGAATTGATTCGACGGGACCTCTATTCAGATGACATGATTCATATGATTTCTAAAACCGGGAATATCAAAAATATACGGCTTCCTGCGGATCTGAAAAAAGTCTTTGTGACCTCTCTTGATATCTCGCCGGAGTTTCATGTCCGGATGCAGGCTGCGTTTCAACGACATGTTGATAATGCAGTGAGTAAGACGGTGAATCTCCCAAAGGATTCCACAGTTGATGATGTGAGAAATATTTATCGGTTGGCTTGGAAATTGAAATGTAAAGGAATCACCATTTACCGATATGGGAGTAAACCTGAACAGGTTTTGTATCTTGGTACCGGAAAACCAATTGTCATTACTTCTGATTAT
>CABMCU010000112.1 GCA_902384685.1 uncultured archaeon
AATGAAACGCAGAGAAGCAATCAGTATCGGATTTGGGATGATGCCTGTGATGGGTGTCGGGTTAATTATTGTTACAACCGGTATTGAACGAGGAATATTTGGCGACCCAACAGGGTTTCTCGCCAATCAACTGCATACAGCGACCCTGTTTCTGATCTTCACCAGCTGTTTTGTCAGTCCTTTGCTTTTCAAACGCAGTATGGGAGCTCATCTGTATAAAAAAACAGGAAGTACAAAAACAAAACTGTCTTCCTATCATCATCCCCACTGCTCAGAATGTTTCCAACCCTTACGATTAAACTCTCTCAATCACAAATGGTACTGTGATACCTGTCAGGAATATAGAGAGCTACATAAAAAAACTCCATCGCATGCCAGAGAAAAAATAGACAGGAACATCAAATACGTCATAGGAGCCGGCACTATTCTCTTATGTGGTTATGTGATTCAGACTTCGATTGGTATGACATTCATTGAAAAAATTTCAGCGATCATTGGAATCTTTCTTGGGACAACACTCGCTTTCTTAACTCTGAATCTTCTTTTCTCAAACCAAAAAACCATCAGCCAATAAAAAAAAACAGCAGCTTCTTTGCTAACGTTTAAATTTCATGAATCCATAGGAAACAAAACAGAGGCAGACGTATGCTTGATTTCAATTACACGATTTCAACAAAAATCTTTTTTGGGAAAAATAAAATTGAAAAACTCGATGAAGCACTCAAACACTATGGGAAAAATATCCTGTTTGTCTACGGCGGAGGAAGTATTAAAAAAAACGGGTTGTATGATACAATAACAAATTTCTTCACGCGACATTTTATCGCGTATCACGAGCTATCTGGCGTACAACCGAATCCCCGGATCACCAGTGTACGACAGGGGATAAAACTCTGCAGAGAACACAACATTGAAAGTATCATCGCTGTCGGCGGCGGAAGCGTGATTGACTGTGCAAAAACAATCGCGACAGGCGTATACCATGATAGAGACCCCTGGGACCTGTTCCTCCAAGGAGACTCAGCCATAAAAAAAGCATTACCCATCGGAACCATCCTGACGATAGCAGGAACCGGCTCGGAGATGAACGGCAACGCCGTAATATCAAATCAAGAAACACAGCAAAAACTCGCGATCCATCACGACCTCCTCAGACCAAAATTTTCCATTCTTGACCCAACCTATACCTTCACCGTACCAAAGAATCAAACCGCAGCAGGAACCGTCGATATAATGAGCCACATCTTCGAACAATATTTTAGCCCCACGAAAGACGCATTTGTACAAAACAGACTCGCAGAAAGCCTCCTAAAAACCTGTCTCTACTACGGCCCGCTCGCGCTGAAACAACCAACACATTACGAAGCACGAGCACAAATGATGTGGACAAGCAGCCTCACCCTCAACGGACTTCTCGGCTATGGGAAAATAACAGATTGGGCGACACACGGCATCGAACACGCAGTCAGCGCAGCCTACGACGTCACCCATGGAACTGGCCTTGCAATCTTAACCCCCTATTGGATGGAATATGTCCTCAGCAGAGAAACCACTGATAAGTTTGTTGAATATGCACAAAACGTCTGGGGGATAAAAGAAAGCAGCGACCTTGCAGTCGCAAGAAAAGGAATCGAAAAAACACGAGAGTTTTTTACAGACCTTGGAATGCCAAAGACCTTACGAGGCGTCGGAGTGAAAGAAAACAAACTCGAAGACATCGCTGAGAAAACGGTTTTATATGGAGACGTCGGTAAATTTAAAAAACTAGGGAAAACCGATGTCCTGACGATTCTGAAAAACGCGTTCTAACAAAAAGAAAACAGGAGAGTCTTTAACATCAACTGTTTTTACACACACTCCTTGTTAACTCGTCAATTGTCTTTTCCGATGCTTCAGCTCGACATAGCGAGCGATCATCAGACATAACATCGCTATCGCACATCCAATCATAAAGAACAAGACACCTTCTCCCCCATACCGATCAAAAATCGCGGCAACCGCAGGCACTCCAACAAACATCCCTGCACTGATTACAATACTGTACACAGCCATGGTCACACCGCGTGCAGTCTCTTTTGCCTCATCTGCAAGGGACGACAAGGCAGACGGGCCAAACGCAAGAGCCATAAACCCAAACACCCCCAGAAGCGGCCAGAACCTGATAATGCTGTTTTTCACATCCTCCCCATTCGTAGTCGAAGCAAGACCATACCCAACTCCAATCACCGTCATTAACCCAACAAACCCGATAGTACCCACGACCATAATCGGCAGACGCCCATACTTATCAGAAAGCCGTCCATAAAAAACCTGTGTTAAAATCAGAACAACCCCTGCACCAACGATAACACCCGATAAAAGAAGCGGTGAAATCATCAGAATACCCTGAGACGTCGAAACCGTTAGAAACGTCATCACCGCCCCAATAATCATAAACACAACAAACCATGGAAGCGTCAACAGAAGAATCGAACGTTGTTTCAGCACACCAACAATCGTGGTAAATCTTATTTTCTTACACAGAACATCATATTTCTTTGGCTCTGCGACATTAATAAAACAATACACACATCCAAACAACGCCATAGCACCAGCGATGAGAAACGTCTGCCAAAGTGACCCTTTTAAAACCTCGAGAAATAATGCACCTAACGCGTACCCAACAACCCATCCGAGCATATTAAACGCATCAAAGGCACCCATTTCCCGTCCCCGTCTATTTTCTGGCGCGTAATCCGTTAAAAGCGCTAATGATGCAACAAGAATAGCACCTGCAGCCATCCCATGCGCTGCATTGATGCAAAAAATCAGATACAGATTTTTTGTAAACGCGAGGAAAAAAAGAAACAGTGCCGCGGTAAGAAGACCGGATAATAATACAATTTTTCTGCCATACCGATCCACCACCGCTCCGATGAACAACACAGTACCCATCTCAAATAAAGGTGACGCTGCGGCAACAATACCATACCCGATAAAACCCGTAGTAATATTCAAATAAAGAGGAAGCGTCGCGAGCATAATACCAAAACTTGCACGAATAAAAAACGTAGAGATATACAATGATGAAAGCAGACGAAGATAAAACCGATCATGCATAGTATTCAACGCACGTAAAAAAGTCAAGCTTTAAATAGATTCTTCTAACACCAATATAAACCGTCAAAATAATAAAAAAAAGAATAAAAATTAAAGACCATAAATATTTATACATCGATGTGAATGTATTCTACGTGTGAGGTGGATGTAATGAAAAATATTTTAACGGATCAGCCTGATCGTACTCCAGTACCAACAGATAAAAAAGGACAATTTGAATCACCAGTGGCAAACGAACTTTATACTGAACAAGTAATTAAAGGTTTGAAAATCGACAACATGCTCTATTGTCTGGATACCGGGAAAGAAAAATATCTATTCGCTACAGAAGATGAAGCCATTGACCAACTTAGAAAACTCGATAGAAAAAATATCAACCCGGATAACTCACAAATCGTTCAAGTGGCCACAACCGGGAATGCCTGGAAATTGACGCAAGTACCCTGGTCGCATATCGCGGTAAAACTTCTCTAAGATTTGCTTCCCCGCTTTAGTACAGGGTTAGGGATACTCAATTGTGTAAAGCAAGATAATTACTTTTTGTTGTATCAACTCAGAATATGGTACTGTACTTTTTTGTGGTCAAATTCCTTTTTGATCATCTCAATCTGTTCTTTCCCTAATGTTTGGAAAGTAATGACGATCTTAACGTAGCCGACCGGTACTGCGGTAGTACATCGGTCGTGAGCAATGGATTGCACATTTGCCCCGAAATTCGCAAGAATCGTAAGAATATCTTTCAGTACTTTTGGTTTATCAAGTGCGGTAACAGAAACCTTCACCAGGAGTTTCTGTCGCATCATACCTCGTTCGATGATTTGTGTGAGAAGCGAAAGATTTATGTTTCCTCCGCTGAGAACAGCAACAACGTTCTTTTGGGGAAACGAGACGTTTTTACTTAATAATGCTGCAAGCGCTACTGCCCCTGCAGGTTCCACAACGAGTTTTGCCCTCTGCAACAGCTGATAAAGAGCATTAGCGATTTCCTCATCGTTCACCGTTACCACCTCATCAACGTATTGTTGTGCAAGTGAAAACGTCAGGTCTTTCGGCGTCTTGACAGCTATTCCGTCCGCGATGGTCATAATACTTTTCAACGGTACGATCTTATTTTGTTCTAACGAGAGCTTCATCGACTGTGCACCCTCTGCTTCAACTCCGATGATGGTTACGTTTGGTTTGAGTGTCTTTAACGCCAATGCAATCCCACTAATGAGCCCCCCGCCCCCGATAGGGACAAGTACCACATCCACTTGGGGTAAGTCCTCAAAAATCTCCATCCCGATTGTACCTTGCCCAGCAATGACAAACTCATCATTAAAAGCATGCACAAATATCATCTTTTTTTCTTCCGCAAACTTTTTCGCAGCATCTGCAGCATCATCATAGGTAATTCCTTCAAGAACAACCGTAGCCCCATAGGATTTTGTCGCAATGATTTTCGTCGGGGGAGTATAAATCGGCATAAAGACTGTACTTTTGACACCCATTAAGGTTGAGGCATGTGCAACCCCTTGCGCATGATTCCCCGCAGAAGCACAAACGACGCCCTGCATTCGCTCTCGTTTTGTTAAATGATAGATTTTGTTGTACGCCCCTCGGATCTTAAACGAACCAGTCGTCTGAAGATTCTCCTCTTTGAGGTAGACGTTTGTTTTTATCATTTGTGAAAATGTCTTTGATCGCTCCAATGGTGTCCGCCTTACAACAGGCTTCAGAATGTCATATGCCTCTTGTATATCTTTAAAGGTCAACATCTTTTTACTCCTCAGAGAAGAACATTGAGAAAATCTTTTACGTTCATTCCTTGCGTTAACCCTGTAAGTTTTGCGTTTTCCGAGACTTCAACTACACCAGCATTAAGCATCTCATCGAACGTCTTAACCCCCGTTACTTTCCCTGCGATATCCCCTATTTTATTAGCCGCATTCATGTTGAGATACCCACACATAACATATCCTTTTTTTGCTTGTATGATCAGCAGAGGGGCTTTCCCAAGATCAATACAATACCCGGTTACTTTCCCTTTTTCAAGCGAAATAGTTTGCGTCTTCATCGTTCTCTCACCTCTCAATAGCTATTATCACATTATTTTTTTTTTTGAAATCAAGTAGTAATTTTTCTATTAATAAAAGAATCGTTTCTCTTTGATAGGATGTCCCATCCCTCCCGTGAGATCTGATATGGTTAAGTGGAAAAATTTTTTAATTATTTTTTTTTGTTTTCCGAATTTTAAATTCTCCCATACCTGATGGTATAATTTCTAATTCGTCACCATCAACGATATCATGTGCCTTGGCAAGCTGACTTGGTATTGTTATCACCAGGCTGCTTCCCACTACACGTGCTTTCCTAGTTAGAGGCATGAATCCCCTCCTGCAAGTACCCTTAATGCATATCTAAATATATATATTTTTCTATTTGTTCAAATATATCTATACACATATCTCCACTAGCAAGAGATGCCTCCTTAATTTTTTATAAAAAGAAACCAAAACATTATCAATAATTAATTCTTATAGGAGTTTACGTGAGGTATTATGAAGCTCTTTATTGACACCGCGGATTTAAACGAAATCAAAGAAATTGCATCCTGGGGAATCCTTGATGGCGTGACGACAAACCCAACCCTACTTGCGAAAAGCGGGCGATCCTTTCAAGAAGTCCTCGATGAAATCTTTACTCTTGTCAATGGACCTATCAGCCTTGAAGTGCTTAGTGACAAAGCAAACGATATGGTGAAAGAAGCAAAACAAGTTATTTCAAAAATTCCGCAAAAATATCGGAAAAACGTCGCCATAAAAATTCCGATGACAGCCGAAGGACTCAAAGCAGTGAAAGCACTCAGTACGGAAGGGATAAAGACAAACGTAACACTCATATTCTCAGCAAGCCAGTCACTCCTCGCGGCAAAAGCAGGTGCGACCTTCGTCAGCCCATTTATCGGACGACTCGATGATAACGGACAAGAAGGAATGCAGCTTATCGAAGAAATCATGGATATCTACTGTAACTATGATATTGAAACCGAAGTCATTGTCGCGAGCATCAGACACCCGATCCATGTTATACAGGCCGCACGACTCGGCGCAGACATCGCTACCGTTCCACCGGATGTTATCAGAAAAATGATAAAACATCCCTTAACCGACGCAGGTATCCAAAACTTCTTGAACGATTGGAAAAAAGTAAAAAAATAAATAATTTATTTTTTATGATTCGATAATAACTAAAAATCTTTCTGTGAAATCTTTCATCTGATATTTACTTTAGATATATGTCTAAAAATTTTGAATTGTTTTATTGGTTATGTCGTCAATTTCGGTATTTGTTTTACCAAATATGGCCCCATTCATGGCTCTGACATTCGGGGCATACAAATTCTGTCTGATTGTATCTTAGAGACAATTTCATGGGCACCAGAAAATTAATGTTACAGTTTTTACAATGGTACATATTTATTATAGAATTTTTTCTCCCCTTCATTGAGGATATACAACGATTTCAAGTAAAAATAACTTTCTATGATGAAAATAGTACTATTTTTTTAATTTAATCAAGTTAAGGTTAATATAAAGAGTTTTTTTCCTGAAGTCTGTTTAGGCATATAAAAATTAAATCAGGGTTCTATCTGTATTTCATTTTTTGTCTTTAAAATTTAAAAGAACGATTACGACTAACCAAAACCGCTGTTAAAAAAAAGATTATCGTTCCCTCGAAGAAAAGAAGGTAGATAAGGGATACTGTGGGTATATACATGCCAAAGTTTGCTAAGGACAGAATAAAGATAAAACTAAAAAACAGAATAAAAAATATAATAATTGATATTTGTCCGATTTTCATAACGCACAATAAATCAGGTTTGCCTCTAAACATATAAACTTTTTGATTCGGACAACAAAAAACATGGGTTTCCAAGAATGACTTTTAAAGGAGAAACATCAAGATTATAATATTGAAATAAAATGAGCTTCGTAATTTTTTGTCACATTTTTATATAAAGGTTTATTAGATAAATTTAAGAAGGGGAATAGGATATTTTATTACAATGGAGGAATAGTTATATGAATAAAAGGATAGTCAATAAAAGTTTAGTTTTTGTAATAATAGGGGTACTTATAGGGCTGAGTGTTTTTACGGGTATAAGTGGTTCTAAACATGTCGAGGATTTATATCAAGCAAATGTCAATATTACAACTAAACAACGAGTAATAATGCTGACTGGTTTCTGGAATCCAAGTGGTCAAATGATTGCACCTTTTAGCACGGATCCTGAGTTAAATCCAGATGGTTGGGAGGGAAAAAATTGGCAAGGTTTGGGATATGATATTTATTCATATTTCCCAAAACCAGGTGCCTATACGGGTATGTTTGAAGTTGATTATCAGAATACTTGGGAAGATTTTTGGAATGCGACGAATCAAATCCATCCAATTGCTATTATAAGTTTTGGTGCTGGTGATGGACCCTGGGAAATTGAATATAATGCTCGTAACCTTGATCTTTGGGTAGATGATGATAAATCACCTAATCAGCCAACGCCTTGTCCACCAGATGATACTGTATCCGCAGGTTATGTTCGTCATTCATCCTTACCAGTGCAACAGATTGCAGATGCTGTGAATAACCAAACCACTCTTCAAGCGTGGGTTGATTGGAATGGTAACCCGGGAGCATATTTGTGTGAATATACTGCATATCTCGGTATGTGGTATCATGATATTCATAATACCACAGATGATCCGTATCCGTGTCGTGTAGCAGGCTTTATTCATGTTAGGTCTGGGGTTGCTCTAGGGGAAGCTAAGAAGGCAGCACAAATTACAATTCTACAGACAATAACATATCTATCTAGTATTAATATTCCACCAGATACTCCGAGCATAACTGGCCCAGTAAATGGGACAACAGGAGAAGAATATACTTATAGTTTTTCAACGAGAGATGCGGATATCGATAATGTCTATTATTTAATTGATTGGGGTGATGGAACTACCAGTGATTGGATTGGATCATATGCCTCAGGTGAAGAAATAACAGCAAAACATATCTGGAATGAAAAAGGAACGTATATCATTAAAGCTAAAGCAAAAGATGTTTTTGACGCTGAGAGTAACTGGGCTACTTTAACAGTTACTATGCCATGTTCATATAACAAACCGATACCACAGTTCTTCGAGTCGTTTTTCCAACGATTCCCTAATGCGTTTCCAATACTACGGTACCTAATGGGATACTAAAAATCCCACTCTTTTTCTTTTTATCTATCTTTTAATTCGCACATAAAACATTCGTTTCGAAGGATATGTTTTGAAAAAGTAAATCATAAAACAAACGACTCTTTCGGTATAATAAAGGAATTATTGTTACATTTGTTATATAACTCACCGAAAAATTTATAATTACATATCTCCTCTGAATTTTTAACAGAACGATATATTTTGGAGGAGGAAGAAAAATGAAAAATAAATTTGTAGGAATTTTTGTTTGTACGCTATTAATCACAACAAGTCTCTCTTTTACTGCGATTGCTGACTGGAACCCTGGTGATGATTATAAGATGCATTTTCCCCAGTTACCAGACCCTTTCGGCTGGGATGTTGACGCCACCTATATAGAACAAGTATGGCCGCAGAATTGCCTTGCTGATGATTGGATGTGTACTGAATCAGGGCCAGTAGCAGGTATTCATTTCTGGGGCTCATGGATTAATGATAACATTGGAACAATACAGGCATTTGTTATAGCTATATGCGCAGATATTCCCGCGAATCCACCTCAAATACCCTATAGCAAACCGGGTGTAACCCTCTGGGAACGAACCTTTATTCCTGCCGAGTGGAAGGTTGCAGGCCCTTGGCAAGGGGCACAAGGATGGTATGATCCTGGTGAAGGATTCTACATACCACAAAACCATGTGCTGTATTGGCAGTACAATATCGAAAATATTACTAATCCATTCATCCAAACAGAAGGGACAATCTATTGGCTCAGAATATCAGCAATTGTTATGCCATCAATGCCACCACAACCACAGCCACGATGGGGATGGAAAAGCTCTCTTAATCATTGGAATGACGATGCAGTTCGGGCTTTCTGGAATGAATTCAACTGGATAGATTTATATGAACCACCAGCATTTCAAGTATCACTCGATCTTGCATTTGTAATTACTGGTGAAGAAATAAATCATCCACCAAACACGCCAAGTAAGCCCTCAGGACCAACCACGGGGATAGTAGGAAATTTATACACGTATACGACTAGTACAACTGATCCTGATGGAGATAACGTTATGTACGGGTGGGATGGAGGCGATGGTGTTGTTGATTTTTGGATTGGAAACTATTCTTCTGGAGCGACCTGTTCTGTGAATATCAAATTTTTAGGAGCAGGCACTTATCTGTTACAGGTTAAAGCAAAGGATATATACGGGGCACAAAGTAATTTTTCCCAACAATTAACTGTTGTTATTACGGGTGGTAATAACCCACCAAACACACCAAGTAAACCATCAGGTCCTACATCTGGTTTTAAAGGAACATCATATACATATTCAACAAGTACGACTGATCTTGACGGGGACAAAATAAAATATGGTTGGGATTGGAATGGTGATGGAACAACTGATGAATGGACGAGTCTCTACGCATCAGGAGCAACAGCAAACACATCACATATATTTACAAGCATCGGAACTTATACTATAAAAGTAATAGCAGAAGATGAACATGGCGCGCAAAGTTCATTTTCATCAGAGTTACCAGTTATTATCACAAGTAGTCCCCCAAATAAACCAAGTAGGCCTAGTGGATCTTCTTCAGGAAAACCAGGGGTATCATACACATATCAGACATCAACCACAGATCTGGATGGTGATCAAGTGTACTACATGTGGGACTGGAGCGATGGGACCCCATTAAATTGGACAGGACCCTACAACTCAGGACAAAACGCAACAGCATCACATATATGGTCCGCAAAGGGAACATATAGTGTCAAAGTTAAAGCAAAAGATATAACTGGTGCGGAAAGCGTCTGGTCAGATCCCCTACCTATAAAGATACCTTGTTCGTATCACCCGATGCTGCAGTTTTTGGAGTTGTTGTTCCAGCGATTCCCCAACGCGTTTCCACTACTACGACAAATATTCGGGTACTAAGAATCCCTTTCTTTTTCTTTCTTTTTTTAATATATTTTTTGGAAGGAAAACAGCTTCATGTCCCTCTATTATAGAATTTTATCTTTTCCAAACATTTAAATGAATCAAGATGATATTAATTCTTGACCTGTTTTAACAGGGGAGAATAAAACCAAAAAAAAGAAAATCATAAGAATATTTGTCTATATACATTTAATAACTATTGTTATTCTTGCAGTTAAAACCTTAAAAAACATGTAAATGGAGGCAAAGACTATGGATATTAGTAAAACGAAAATGATATGTGTTTTTATTATAGGATTATTTATTTGGACTAGCTTTGCACCAGGCATGAATTTCAAAGCTGAGCTGTCATCTAAACAATCAAAAAATATACCTCTTTTTTATGAATCAAATCATGGCCAAAAATCAATAAATGAAATCATTTCATCATGGTATCCTGAAACTATACGATGGCGGCAAGCAACGATCTGTCAAGAAATCATCGATTCAATTACTATAAATAAGAATGATTTATTGGAGTTGAATTTATTTGATGACGAAATATTTACAGCAATTATTAATAATATTGATATGAATGTTTTAGGGACAAAAACGATTTCCGGATCGATTATCGATGAATTTTATGGAACTTTTATCATTACCATCACAGAGAAAAACTGTCTGATAACCATTAGTATTCCAGAAAAAAATCGATTATACATTACACAATTTAACAAACAAAATAATCAATATTATTTAATTGAACTAGATCTTGAACTTTACCAAGGATTAGCTGATGGCGAGGCGTTAATACCTCCAGATGATGCTGAAACCTTAAATGGGATTACTGTCAATACCAACATGATGACATCTATAGATGTAATGATTGTATATACTACAGCTGCAAAAAACTGGGCGGTGAGCTATGGAGGGATTAATAATATTATTTCTCAGACCATGACTAATAATCAAGCAACACTTCAAAATAGTGCTACAAATGTCGAAATGAACCTTGTACATGCTATGGAAGTTAGTTATGTTGAAAGTGGAAGTGCATACACGGATTTGAATAGATTAACTGATCCAACTGATGGATATATGGATGACGTCCAGGTTTACAGAAATCAATATGGGGCGGACATAGTCCAACTATTTGAAGTAATAGAAGATGTTGGTGGCATTGGATGGCTTTTAAACATTCCCAGTGGAAGCCCAGAATATGCTTTTTCAATAGCACGAATACAACAAGCATACACGACATCATACACCTCAATTCACGAAATGGGACACAATATGGGATGTCATCATCATAAGCAACAGAATATGCAACCAGGTCCAGGATTATTTAGTTATTCTGCTGGATGGCGATGGATTGGGACAGGACAAATCTATTATTGTACCGTTATGACCTATAATCAGGGAACATATTTTCCAGATGGACAAAATGCTATTCGTGTACCATATTTTTCAAATCCAAGTATTTATTACGGAGGATATTCAACAGGTGATGCTGCTGATGGAGACAATGCTCGAACAATAAGAGAGACTAAAGATGTCATTGCAACATATCATACCGCACCAACTCAGCCACTTCTTTATTATACTCCAAAATCTCATGACTTTGGTGAAAAGATAGCAGATCAGACTGCTTCAGCCACAGTTGTTATCTGGAATACTGGTGCCGGTACGCTTACATATAGTCTGAGTGAATCGAGTAGTTGGGTGTCTGTTACACCAACAAGTGGCAGTTCAACTGGTGAACCCGATACAATAACAATCAACATTGATACCACAGGTTTGAGTCCTGGTTCTTATACGTGTCCTATTAGTATTAGTTCTAATGGTGGCAGTGGAACATTTTATGTGTATGTGACTGTGGTTCTCCCAACCCCAATTTTAGCGTATACTCCTGCATCTCATGATTTTGGTGAAATGGAATCGAATCAGACAAAGTCTACTACCTTTGATATCTGGAACAGTAAAACAGGAACATTAAGTTATAGTTTAAGTGAATCGAGTAGTTGGGTGTCTGTTACACCAACAAGTGGCAGTTCAACTGGTGAACCCGATACAATAACAATCAACATCGATACCACAGGTTTGAGTCCTGGTTCTTATACGTGTCCTATTAGTATTATTTCTAATGGTGGCAGTGGTACATTTACAGTGGATATGACTGTCGTCGTGAAAAAAAATGTTCCCCCACTTGCACCAAATACCCCTGATGGTGAAAAAACACTGGAGGAAAAACATCGAGGTACATATACTACAAGCACTACCGACCCTGATGGAAATAAGATTCAATATATGTTTGATTGGGATGCGAATAGTCGTCATGAGTATAGTTCTTGGACAGATCTTGTTCCCTCTGGTTCATCTGTAAGTATGTCTCATAAATGGAATTCTTCTGGTATCTATTACGTTAAAGTGAAAGCGAGAGATGAACGTGGTTTAGAAAGCACTGGGTGGTCTAGTGCTTTAAGAGTGACCGTGACCGGTCCGCCAGGAAATCAAAACCCTAATCCTCCTACAATTCTTGCAGGGCCTAGTGTTGGAAAGGCAGGAGGTTCGTATACGTTTTTTGTGAGTGCAATTGATCCTGATGGCGATTCTGTGAGTTTTGGTTGGGATTGGGATAATGATGGGATTATTAATATCGATGATTGGACAGATTCAGCTCCTTCTGGATATAGCAAGGAGGTATCTCATATATGGGATGATTATGGTATTTATAATGTGCGCGTGAAAGCCAAGGATTCATATGATCATATCAGTGAGTTTTCGTCTTCATTTGTAGTGCAGATTTATAGGGATAATCCACCGAATAAACCAAATCAACCATCTGGAGAAATTAAACCCAAAGTCAATTTTGTATACACCTACTTAACCAAAACCTCTGATGTCGATGGTGACCAAGTGTTATATATATGGGATTGGGGTGATGGTACCAACAGCGGATGGCTTGGACCATACGACTCTAATGTAACCTGTGAAGCAACCCACCTCTGGAATGTAAAAGATAATAACTACACTATTAAAGTAAAAGCAAAAGATATCTATGGACAAGAAAGTGATTGGTCAGATCCCTTACCGATAACAACGCCATATTCATATAATCCAATACATCAGTTCTTTGAGTGGTTGTTCCAACGATTCCCCCATGCGTTTCCAATCATACGACAATTATTGGGGTACTAAGAATCCCTCTCTTTTTCTCTTTTTGCATCTATTTATGATTTTTATCTTTTCCAAACATTTAAATGAATCAAGGTGATATTAACTCTTAATCTGTTTATTAGGGGAAAAATAAAACCATGAAACACAAAATCATAGGAATCGTTTTTTGTACACTATTGATTGTAAATGCATCAGCTGTTCTTGGTTTATCTAGTGAAAAGATCAATACAAACGGAGAAGAAAAATATTCTATTTTTATTGATGATAAAACAGGTAATGAACCATCTCATGAAATTGGTTCTAATACAAATGAAAATTTGGCACCAAATCCCTCTTTTGAAGTAGGTTGTTGTACTTTACCATCGGGATGGATATATTCCATTGATGATACAAGTAAATTTCATTGGGATTCAAAATTTTCTCATACCGGCGGGAAATCAATTGGGACTTTAAATCTTACAGAAACTACTAAATGGTCATGCTGGATTACGACAGAATTTATACCCGTAGACTTTGTACAAAATACATATGAATTTTCAGGATGGTATAAATTCCTAGGAACGCCAACAACGGGACAATATGCAACGTTTAATCTTCTTATGTATGATGGCCAATATAATTATCTTGGGGGTTTTGATTCCCTTTATAATTGTTCTTTAGAATGGAAATTGGTTAGCGAAAATACCTCAGGTCATAGTGTTTCTATTATCAATGAAACAAAATATGTAAAATTAGGACTCTCTCAATATTATACACAAAACGAGCCTAACCCTTCGATAGAAGTTCGTTTTGATGATATATACTTTGGTTTTGGAAACAATCCACCGAACACACCAACCATCGTTGGAGAAACCAATGGAACCATTCAAACCTCGTATAATTACACCATTCAAACAACCGATCCTGAACAGAATGATGTACAATATCTTATCGATTGGGGTGATACCACCAATACCATCACTAATTTATATAAATCTGGGGAAGAAATCATTGTATCGCATACATGGAATACAAAAGGTACTTATAGCGTTAAGATCAAGGCTATTGATGAAAATTATGCAGAGAGTGATTGGGCAGCTTTAACAGTAACGATGCCTTGTAATATCATAGTGAACACACCAGTTATACAGTTGCTACAACACTTCATACAGAGTCATCCAAGTCTCTTTCCAATACTACAAAAAAAACTACAAAGTTTAGGTTTACAAGAATAAGTTCTAATCCAAAATCTCTTTTTTTTCTATAATCGATTAGACACTATCATCATTTTTTTAGGAAATCATGAACCTGATTATCACTGATATTTTTCGTATGAATCAATGATAAAAAGAAGAAAAAAAGGGATCAAATCAGATATATAATATTTTAAAAAAAAGAATCTGATGGTACTGATCAAAAAATTGAATGAAAAACGGGTTTAGAAAAAATAGGTTTTTATGTATGCGAACTGTAAGTGATGCATAGTCACTCTCCGCGTTATAGACATCTCTTGACTTCACTGTAATAATGTATCTTCCTGTGGTGATCCAACTGTGCTGTACACGAGCTTCATAACCAGAATTGTATGGCCCCAGGTTTAATTCACTCGTATTGTCACCCCAATCTATAGAATAATAAATTTGGTCCCCATCAGGATCAGTTGTTTTCAACTTATAGCTAGATTCATTCTCTGTTATTCCGATAGACGGTCCTGTAATCATTGGCTCATTTGGGGGGGAGTTCTCTCTGACAGACACAATATTTGTTATCGTACTTGTTTTTCCATTGAAGTCAGTAACATTTAACTGCACAGTATATACTCCAACGTTCATGTACAAATGTTCTGGGTGTTGTTCAACAGATGTATTGTTATCACCAAAAGTCCACTGCCAATATTGAAGAACACCGCCTCCTAGTGTTGTGGTATCCTCAAACTGTACTATCACACCACGTACGGGATACACAGGAGTATACGTGAAATTCGCTTTAGGTGGTATCTCACAAGCATCACCGATACAATCATAATCAGAGTCTTTTTGTTCAGGATTAAAAACATTTGGGCAGTTATCCACACCACCACAGATACCGTCATTATCATTGTCATTTTGAGGATCATTTGGACAATTATCGCACACATCACCTATACTATCATTATCTGTATCGGTCTGGTTAGAACTTGCGATATATGGACAGTTATCAACAGGGCATTCATTTGCCTGAAAACCAGGATTGCCATATCCATCCTTATCTGTATCAGTGCATGAATCACAAACATCACCGATACTATCATTATCAGCATCTGATTGATCAGGATTATAAACAGTAGGGCAGTTATCATCTTTATCAGTAATACCATCCTTATCAGTATCTTTACTGAGTGGTCCATGTGTGTAGGGGCTTAACACAATCATAACAGACATTAAGGATAGTACACTAACCGTTAGAATAATTAAAATAGTGAACTTATTTTTCAAGTCTACCTTCATACGAATGCTTCACAAGACGATTTTTGTATTTATTATATTTTTTTAAGTCTTACTATAGAAATTTTATGATAACATGTATCACAAGTTCTAATCGTTTTCCTCAGTCTCAGGTTTTGTAGCAATTCATTCTTTAAAAACATATCCTTAAATCATTTTATCAATCGACTTTAATGACTGATAACCTCTAAAATGTGAAAGAATATAAGCTTCTTACTTGAAGATCAACAGAAAAGAGAGATGTATCTTAAATTGAAAGAATGAATAAAAAAGAAAAAACCACTGAGCACAAACACCAATTTTACCACCAGGGTAAGATTTAAAACCACTCTAAAGATGTGAATTTCAGAAAATTCGTATACGAGAAGGTCAAAGATCACATGAAAAAAAAAATATTTGAATTATTTATTTGCATGCTATTGGTAGCGACTGCTATTCCGGTAGCAAGTACGACAACAAATTGGACTGAATCACAAAAACTTCTGGCTTCAGACACCGAAGGAGGCCTGTTTGGTTGTTCTGTTTCTCTCTCTGGCGATACCGCTCTCATCGGAGCATACTATGACAGAATCTTGGCTGGTTCTGCTTACATATTCACCCGAACCGGTACTACCTGGACCCAGCAGGCAAAGCTCCTCGCCTCAGACGGCGCAGCGGTGGATTCTTTTGGCATGTCTGTCTCTCTTGACGGCGACACCGCTCTCATCGGAGCTTATCATGATAATAACCAATCTGGTTCAGGCTATGTGTTCACCCGCACTGGAACCACGTGGAACCACCAAGCCAAGCTCCTCGCGTCAGACGCAGCAGCAGAAGATTATTTTGGCTATTATGTCTC
>CABMCU010000113.1 GCA_902384685.1 uncultured archaeon
ATTGATGAAAAAAACACGAAAGGTGTGAAAACAACTTTTAAGAGTGTCGGGGATATTCTGAATGAATATTCTGGGTATGATCCCCCTGAACAAGTGAAAAATTTCGTTAAATACGCGTATGACACGTGGGGTATTACCTATGTGTTACTGGTCGGTGGGTTGAAATCTCATATGTATGCGAACGATAAAGATACCCGATCCGCTGGTTGGAAGGCATGGTGGGTCCCTGTGCGATACCTCGGTATGCCACAGGGTGATGATGAAGGGTGTTTATCTGATCTTTATTATGGATGTTTGTATAATGCAACTGGTGGGTTTGACAGCTGGGATTCAAATCATGACGGTTTCTATGCTGACTGGAATGAGCAGACCCCCCCGAAAGATAAATTCGATCTGTACCCGGAAGTCTATGTTGCACGACTCCCATGTACCACTATAAGCGAAGTCAATGTTGTGGTGAACAAGATTCTCACGTATGAAAGTACGGGCCCTGCTGCGAAACCTTGGTATAATACCTTTATTGGTATCGGTGGGAAAACATTTCAGAATTATTCAGGGAAACCTGATGGTGAGTACCTCTGTGACCTAAATTATGGCTATACAAAACTTGCGATTCCTGATTTGAAACAAGTTACAGTCTATTCAACAAATAGAGACACAACTGGTGTTGTACCGGACAAGAAAGGCATTGAACAGACATTCACGCAGGGAGCTGGCTTTGTCAACTTCGAAGGACACGGGTTCCCGCTTGGGTGGAACACAATCTGGTTTTGGGGAACTCATGAACATAAAGACTGGGTTGGTGGCATCCTAGTATACAATTTTATACAGATATCAAATGGGGATAAATTACCTGTTACCATCGTCGGTGGATGTCACAATGCTTTGTACAATGTTTCCGTCATTCCGGGTGTGTTGGATAAAGCTGGAACGAGGTATTTCGTCTTTGGATATCCTTGTCCCGTCTGTTTCAGCTGGGGTCTTGTTGTCAAACCCCGTGGTGGCGCGATTGCTTCAACTGGCTGTACGGGTTATGGATTTGGATCCGGTGACAATCCAGTCAGTCTCAGTGGAGAGCTTGAGGCGAACTTCTTCTATCAAATAGGTCACGGTTCGACAAACCTTGCTCAGACACACAGCCGAGCGATTCAAAAATTCCTTGCAGAAGAATCAATAGGGCAAATCGAGGCGTTCTGTATTACGAACTGGGCGCTCTTTGGTGACCCGAGTTTGAGATTCGGCGGATATTCCTCATAATCGAGGAATCTCCTTCTTTTTCTTTCTTTTTCAAATTTTTTTGTATTTAAATTTCTTCTCAGAATTTTTTTTTTTAAAAGAGTTTTTATTAGGAAAGAAACTATTTATATATATGAACTGCTATAGATAGTAGAGGGAAAATTATGAAGCAATTCATATCAATCATAATAGTAGGTATTATGGTCCTCAGTGGACTAGGGGCAGCCGCGTTTACTACGAATGTATATATTAAACAAGCAATGATTCTGAAAAATGAGGCATCATCGGTTCTTTTTTCATCACAACCAACACAACTTGAAAAAGACGGGTTTGTTGAACTCGAGATGAATGGTGCGACAACACAGTTACAGGAGCCAAATAAACCGATGTTGCCGATTTATGTGAAGACGTATCAGATTCCTTTCGGATCCGCGAATATCCAGGTGACCTGTAATCCAAGTGATATCGGTACTATGACTCTCATAAAGGAGGTGATGCCTGCTCGTATTGCTCCGTTATCAGAACTGAGTGAGGACATGGCGTATGTGAAGGATGCTTCGGTGTATGGGAGTGTTGCGTTCTATCCGGATAGCTGGTCTAGTTATGATCTTGGTGCGGGTCGTAATGAGAACGATCAAGAAGTGACGTTTGTGAAAGTGGTGTGTTATCCTGTTCGATATTCGCCGTTAAGCAATCAGGTTGATTATGCGGGTGGTTTTGAGATCAGCGTGAAATATACTGCGCCGACAACTCAGCCGAAGACTCTGGATACCTCGTATAATATGGTTATTATCGCTCCTGCTGCGTTTGAATCAACGCTTCAACCTTTGATTGATTTTAAGAATAGTAAGGGCATGGCGACCACGTTTAAATCAATGGAAGATATCCTTACTGAGTACACCGGGTTTGATTAGCCAGAGCAAGTGAAATATTTTATTAAATACGCGTATGACACGTGGGGCATCAAATACGTCATGCTTGTTGGTGGGTTAAAATCCCATATCTATGCGAAAGATAAGGATACCATATCTGCTGGTTGGAAAGCATGGTGGGTCCCTGTTCGATACGTTACTATTCCTAATGGGGAGGACGAAGGGTGTCTCTGTGATCTGTATTATGGATGTTTGTATAATGCGACTGGTGGGTTTGACAGTTGGGATTCGAGCGGTGATGGCGTCTATGCTTGTTGGGGTTGGATGGGTGCGAAGAGAGATTATTTCGATATGAACCCTGAGGTCTATGTGAGTCGATTACCAGTAGCAAATACAAAGGAACTCAAGAGTATAGTACAGAAGATCATTACTTATGAAAGCACTGGTCCAGATGCAAAACCGTGGTATAACACCTTTATTGGGGTCGGAGGAAGAACCTTTGGTTTCTGGGAAGGGAAACCTGATGGTGAATATCTTTGTGAAACCGCATATAATTATACAAAACTTGCAATCCCTGATTTGAAGTTAGTAAAAGTTTTTACCACGAACAGAGACATAGGTGGTTTAGTCCCAGACATTGAAGGTGTTTCCACTGCGTTTAATCAAGGAGCTGGCTTTGTTGACTTTGAAGGGCATGGTGGCCCATCCAGGTGGGATACGAATTGGTATGATGCTAACGGTACCGATCGGGTGGGTATTAATATCTGTCATTTTTGGAAGTTTTAAAACTGAGACATGCTAGCTGTAGTCGTCGTTGGTGGGTGTCATTATGGTATGTATAATGTGGCTATGATTCCATTTCTG
>CABMCU010000114.1 GCA_902384685.1 uncultured archaeon
AAGTCGACTTCGTTTTCCTTTATTTTATTATGTTTTTTCCAGTTATATATCCTCATGATTGTCATCCCATCCATGGCTGGATGGAATGTAATTTTAGGTTAAATGATTTTTGAGACAATGCCCTATTTCCAACGGCTTCACAACTCTCCCTCTTTATCTTACTTATCTGTTGGAGGTGTGACTTTTTCAGAAGATGTCGTCTCGGGAACTATTTTTTTAACAAGAATGGCAACTCCACAAATCAGTGCAATTATTGCCACGACAACCATGACATACCATGCGTACCCAGGACCACCAGTGACGGTCACCCCAAAGGTCGACTGACTGAACCAAAACCCACTAATATTTTCCGAAAATTTCGTATTCATAACATACAAAGCGGGCGCGAGTGCAAGAACAAACGTCAAAAGTGCAAAACCTCCACCAACATATTTCATGATTTTCGGAGTCCCCAGACGAAATACAAATGCAGCGATACCAATAATGGCAATAAGAGTAGTCGCTATGGCAAACAACGTCAGATACATCGCGTTTTCCATTATCGTAAAACTCTCTACATTCGCACCTACGCTCTGTGCATTTTCCTTTGCATCCGCATACCCTACTGATATGGATAAATCCTGATTGTTAAACATTCCTTTCGCCTCCATCCTCGTCAAATAGAACCCCACGTGGCCATTCATTCCTAACGCTCCACCCAGGCTCATCGCATACCATGGTCCCATAAACGCAACGACAAGAAGCACCAGCCCAACAACCATACCACCAAAACTAACGACTCCTTTTCGCATGAAAAAAGAAAACAATTTTCCTCTATATATACCCAACTTTTTTCTCAAATGTCGAACAATACCTGCACAAAAATCGGTGCGATTTTATGAACCTCTAGCATATGATATGTCACTGCTTTGATTTCAACTCCCATCTTATGCTTCTTTTTATTGTATTTCTCCCCAAAGATATGAGCAGAGAGGTGATTATCCGTAAGAGTCATCTCAAACTTCCCGAACACCAAATCCTCTGCGTCATTCAAAAAAAGGAGTTTAGAGAGCCAATCAACCAACAACTGCTCAAGATCAGGAGCTTCTATCTGGATATCATATTCACCAATGGAGTCAATCGTTGATTCATCAGTAATAATATCAAACATCGCCTCTGCTGCATGTTCAAAAGCCTCTGCAACGGTTTTTCCATAAGCTTTTACACCGACATCGGCAGTATGTTCAATTAACTCGTAATGTTTCATAATGTTGCCTTGGATACATCACTAGGGCACTGGCATAATTGTTTCTCATCAAGAGATTGAATCGCCAGTCGTACTATCTTGGAAATCACCGGTTCTTTCTTCTTGTACACTTTTGCAATCTCATCAGCAGTCAATCGATTTTGCAGGCCAGCTGCCATGTTGCAGACGAGACAAAGTGAAGCAAAACACATTCCTTTCTCACGAGCGAGAACTACCTCAGGAACCATGGTCATACCCACAACATCTGCGGCCATGGAATATAATTTTATTTCTGCAGCGGTCTCTAGCCGTGGTCCCTCGGTGGCAAGGTACACCCCGTTCTTATGAAACGTGACATTAGGTATTTTCTCACAACTTTTCTGCAATGCTTTTCGAAGAGATGAACAGAACGGTTCAGTCATATCCACATGGACTCTTTTGTCGTCAAAGAACGTCTGCGAACGAGATTTGGTTGCATCGATGAAATCATGTAAGATCACCAAGTCTCCTGGTTGTATCGTTTTTTTCATCGATCCGACCGTTCCAACGGAAAAAACACTTGAAATATGAGACGATGCGAATGCTTGGATGTTCCCCCGATGGTTGATCCGGTGCGGTGGGAGATTGGACTCTTCTCCATGACGCTGAATGAAAAACAATTCATGGGAACCAAGTGTTGACACATATACGATGATCTCCCCATAAATTGTATCAACTCTGATTTTTTCCGGGTTCTTCATCAAATCCGGCATATGATGTCCACAGAGTATCCCAATTTTCATGAAAGTTACCAAGGACAAGAAATGTTTATTTGTTTAAAGAGATACCTATTACAATGAAAGTTGCAGCGTTATTCTCCGGTGGTAAAGACTCAGTTTTTGCGGTGTACATCTCTCAGCAGTATGGATGGGATGTTTCCCATCTTGTCACTATGCTCCCAGAGAAACAGGATTCATACATGTTTCATTCGATTAATATCAATTTTACTGAAATGCTTGCAGAAACTATCGATGTCCCTTTTGTGAAAAAAACAACGAAAGGTGAAAAAGAAACTGAACTTTTGGATCTAAAGACTCTGTTACAAGGCCTTGAGATAGACGGTGTGATCAGTGGAGCTATTGCCTCAGAGTATCAGCGGACCCGTATTGAAAAAATATGTGACGAGCTTGGAATCAAATCATTTACCCCCCTCTGGCATAAAAATCAAGAGCTTCTGCTCAGAGACCAGATTAACGCAGGGTTCCACATCATTGTTGTTGGTGTATTCGCCTCTGGTTTTAATGAGACTTGGCTGGGTAAAACCATCGATGAAGACACTATTAACACCCTGGTACATCTCAATAAACAGTATGGGATTAACATCGCTGGTGAAGGAGGAGAATTCGAGACCCTAGTGCTCGATGGACCCTTGTTTCACAAGAAACTTGTGATCGATGAATCCTTTAAAAAATGGAATCGAGACAATGGTATTTTCCAGGTTAAGAGTGCCCATCTCGAGAAACACTAATACACAATGTAGCACAGGGCTCTGAGTTGTTGGAGAAACAGAAAGAGTCGCTGATCGATATTTTTTTCATCAGGAAATTCCTTAGTAATTACCTCCAGGATTTCTTTTACAGATTTGGTTCCTTCACACTGTTTCCAAATGCTTGACCCGAGTTTATCAAGATTAGCTTGAAAGGTGTTATCTCGCTTCAGTACTTTACAAAAAGACTTACCGACATTACTGGTGAATTTTGGAACTGTTATCACCACAAGACCATCGTCCGTCATTGACCATTTGAAATCTAACCGTTTCGGTTTGTATAAAAGAAACTCGTCAACAGTCGGAAGCCCTTTATTCCTTGTCTTTGGCGTAAATTTCCCTCAAGGGGATATATGCAAGAAGTGCTGCGATGAAGACCCAGACGAGCACCGATGGTAAAACCGGTGGATAGTCGAAGATCGCAAAGTTTAATCCTCCGATAATGAGGAATGCAACGATGACGCCCATCAGAGCCTCTCCTGCGATCAATCCCGCGGTGAGAAGAAGTCCGGTTCTTATAATCTTTTCTTTTGGTGCCACATCGGTTTGTTTGATAGCAAGATCCCAATCGCTAATCTCTTCTTCTTCTGCTGACCCGTATTTCTTTGTGATAGCCCTGTTGGTGATCGCGCGGACGATACCTCCAATAAAAATCGGAGTGCTCAATGTGAACGGGAGATAAATACCAATTGCAACAGGGAGAACAGGGAGGTTAATGAGAATTAACACGAACGCAAGCACTGCTCCTGCGACCACGAACGGCCAGACCATTTGTCCACCAAGGACACCCTGAACAATACCCTGCATAAGGAATGCCTGTGGCGCAGGCAGATTCGTGCTGCCAATATGGTACGCCTTATCTAATGCTTGAACAACCAATGCAAGAATCGGGGCAGCAGCACAAACACCGATAATTTCCGCTATCTGCTGGTTCCGAGGTGTTGCGCCAATCATCTGACCGCAGGTCATCGACTGTAAGACATCCCCGGAGATAGCAGCAGCACAACAAATCACCGCAGCAATAAGAATCGCAATACCAGCTGCGCCAATATTTCCAGATAGACCAAATCCTAGAAGAATTAAGGAGGTGATCAGTAACACGGAAACCGTCACACCAGAAATCGGGTTATTGGATGATCCGAGCAGTCCGGCCATGTATCCAGCAATAGCACTGGCAATGAAAGCAAATAAAATCGCGAACACCGCCATAACCACGGACACTACCCATAAACTTGAAATCCACGCATAGATAAGAAAGACTGGAATGACAAGTAAACCGATCATCAGGAACACAACTTTGATATTAAGATCGGTGTCTGTCCTCTTCTTTACTTCCACTTTCCCTCCTCGTATACCTGCGACAGCTTCTTTAATACCAGCTGCAAGGTTCGATCGGAGTTTAAAGATCGTATACAGACCACCAACGACCATAGCACCGACACCAATATACCGGATATAGCTCCCCCAAATTTGGAAGAACCCCCAAATCTGATACCCGGTATCAGCATTCCCGAATCCTAACGCAAGTGCGTCAGTAATCTCCGATGGAGAGACCGGCGCTGGAAGGCCTGTTGCCAAGGCGATAAGCGGAACAAGAATAACCCAGCCCAGAAGACCTCCAACAAACACGAAGGCAGATATCTTAGGACCGATAATCCAGCCGACACCAAGTAACGCAGGAGACGTGGCAACTCCGCCATAGAAAACCCCTGATTTCTCTCCGCCACCAATGTCGAATTTCCCGATATTTACAATGCCATGGACCGCACCAGCAAATATTTTCAGACCAACCTGACCGAATTTGAACAAGCCAGCTGCCAGAACACCAACAATAAGCCAAACTCCGCTGACGCCACTCTGAGATTTCTTGCCTGATTCAGCAGCTTCTCCACCAACTGTTGTGGTTAACACTGCTGCGACTGCAACCCCTTCAGGGAATGGTAAATCGGTGTTAATGATAAGGGCGCGTCTGAGCGGAACCATCCACAATACACCAAGCATACCACCAAATAACGCAATCAATGTCGTTTCAACATAATGAATCTCCGTCCAGGTTCCCATGAGAACCAGAGCAGGGATCGTAAAAATAACTCCCGCGGCCAGCGCCTCACCTGCGGCAGCGCCCATCATCCCTATGTTGACTTCTAAAATCGTTCCTTTAAAGGGTTTGAGAAACGCAAACGCCATGACTGCCCCAGGAATAACCGCGGATACCGTCATTCCGGCATACAAACCGAGGTACGCGTTCGCCGCTCCAAGGATTACCGCGAGAAGAGCTCCGACAAGCACTGCTTTAATTGTTAATTCCGGTATCTTCTTTTCAGCTGGAATAAATGACTTGAAATCGTCTCGAGATGCCATAAGATAACAATATGAATAATATATTTAAGTGTTTATAAAACCATCGGTTTAATAATGTTTTTTCATAAGGAGATAATCATGCTTATATTTCCAGAGGATATCGTAATATCCCGGCAAGACCACTGAACGCAGCGTACAACGATTCACCTTCCTCGCTATTCCTTGAGATCAGTTTCACCGTTGCACTCGTTTTTTCCGCAAGATCGGACAACTCATCAACCAAATCCACTTTCTTTGTAATCTCCATGGGAATTGAAGTCTTGCATGTAGGACATGCTGGTGGCGTAAAACTCTCCAAGGCTTCCTCATCCATAGTTTTTTCTTGCGTATAATTACAGGAATGACACTGCAAGGTCACCCGATACTTTCGCAAATCTTCAGAGAGTAATAACGTATCAACCACACCCATCTCAAGGGCTTTTCTCACCTGATGTTCCCCGTAGACAGCCATGCTTTTCTCTGACTTTGTTACTTCAGATAAAAATCGCTTCATGACCTTCTTTTCCTGAGAAACTTTCAAATCAGTCATCTTATCAGCGGCATTCGCAACAAGCTCCCGTAACCCATATTCATCGGTGTAGCCCGTATCAAACGTATCAATGATTTTCTTCTGGATTTCATAATGAAGATAGACTTCATCAACGAAATATTGTTTTGTTGGGCCAGGACCACCAACCAAGATGCCTTTCATTTTCGGCTCTGCAAGAAAGATTTCACTCGCCCGCTCCCCGCATTTCACAAACCATTCATGAGCAGCAATCTCTGTATTCCGCTCGAATCTTCGTTGAGACTGACCTCCTCTTCCATGTTTCCCAGGGACTTGTGATGTCATATACCGGAGCTTTTCAATACGACTTCCGCGTAACATCCCAATCGTACATTCTCTTCGATCGATAAGAAATAAACCATAGATTTCCTTCTCAGTGAGCATCTCTTCTAATGGTTCGATATAAAACTCTGAGTCGCAACGATATAGAAATGTGATAACCGGCATTGGCGGCTCGATGACATATGCGACCATGTCGGTTTTGTCAGCACCGATGCTTTTATGACCAACAAACATAGCAAGCCCATTCGGGGGCGGTTGCTTGAACGTTTTCAAGCGACTCATGATCGATTCAATCGCAGAAAGAACATTCTTCATTGTTGTCTTTGACTTGATATTCTGAGATTGCGAATACTCATTTCGAAGATAGGATACGGCATCAAAGATTTGTTTTGATGGTGGAACATACAATGAAATAAGTTCAGTGTGTTTACCTCTGCTTTTCTTCAGCTCTTCCAGTTGTCGTTTCAGGTCGTAGATCTGTCGCTGGGTCATTTCATCTGCCATGGTCGTATCACCTTTTTTCTTCTTGTTCTTTTATCATCATATAAAATCACAATCAGTATGTGTTATACTACAAACTGTTCCCCTTTCATAGGGGTGATTACTTCTGCGGTATCTTTCAATGATTCAGCAAGTGGTGTCCGGTCCGCACTATGGAACAAAATGATTTTTTCTGGATTGCATTGCTGTGCAAACTTCACCAGTTCGCTGTGTCCCGCATGCGCGGAGAAATCATAGTATTGGACCTCGCAGTTAATTTTTTCAAGGACACCGTAGAAATTAAGCTTCCCTTTTTCTATAAGAAGCCTGCTGTTTGTCCCAGGGATCTGATACCCGGTGAGAAGAACCGCGCTTTTCTTATCATTCTTCAACTTATTCATATAGGATAAAACAGGACCACCATCCATCATACCACTGGAGGTGATAATGACCTCTGCTTTCATCGCCCTCTTTCGGCTCTGGTCTGAAGAAACCATATTGACTTTCTTCAGTGCTTTTTTAAGATCATTAACGGATTGGAGGTACTTCGGGTACTTCAAATAGATCTTTGAAATCTTTTTTCCCATGCCATCAAACCAGACGTCATATTTTGCATTATTCAGGACAAGGAGGATTTCTTGTGATCGTGCAACAGCGAACGCTGGGATGATCGCTGTGCCACCTCGATTGACAACTTCGTCGATTTTTTCAAGAAATTCTCTTTCTAATTGCTTCCTGTTTTCATGTTCCCTGCCTGCGTAGGTGCCTTCCATGAATAGTATGTCGCAAGGGACTGGTTTTGTTCCTTTGACCAGTCGTGTGTCAATGACATTAAGATCACCGGTGAACAATATGTGCTTATCCCCAACGAGTTCGAACATCAACGCGCCAGGGATATGGCCAGCGGAGTGAAAACGAACATGATAGTTCTCGCCAAGGTCGCGTTTCTTCCCTGGTTCGACTGGAACATAACTATGTTCAGCTTCTTTTACATCAGCATTGGTAAACGGAATAGAATAGCCATCCATCTGGGCGATTTTTACGGTATCTTTTTGTAATAAATTGCTCACGACCGCCGTAGGTTCTGTCGTGATGATACGATGATCTGTTTGAGAACAAAGCCAGGGGATCATCCCGCAATGATCAAGATGGGAATGAGTAAGGAATGTGAGGTCAACCGGTGGTGGCGGCAGTGGAAACGTCGGTGGTTTTCCTGGAGACATCCCGTAATCAAACAAGAATCTCATGTCTTCGATATCAAGGACCATAGCAAGATTTCCAACTTCATCACTACCACCAAGAAATTGACATTTCATACTAGAATTCATCTACATCAAACCTTTTTATAATCAGGGCCTCCTAAAGAAAAAAGAGGTTGATTAACCTTTGGTCATCTGTCCAGAGGTTTTACAATCAATGTTGTCTCGTCTTTATCAACGATGACGACTTTTGTATTTGTTTTAATTACAGAGTCTGATTTCGCCTGCCAGTATTCTCCTTTAAATCGTACAAACCCCGGTTTATCGGGGGCAATCGGTTCGATCGCAACAGCTTGCTCCCCGGTGAATTTCCCAACCGTTGATTTTTTCTTTCGTATCTGAAGCACTTTATACAGGATGAATGCAAAGAAGAGTGCGAAGAGCACAATAACGATCAACATGATGATGAGTGCGTCTGTCATATATTCACCTGATATCAACCATTTTCTTGTTGGATAGCTTGGGATGAGAAATATCGATCCGATGATAAGGCAGATGATCCCCCCGATCCCAACAGCACCGAAACCAGGGGTGACGAATATTTCTACAGCGAGGAGTAGGCATCCGATAATTATAAAGATTATGCTTAACGTGGAGATGCTAAATCCAGACCCAATCAGTGATAGCAGGATTGCGATGACGCCAAACACCTCAGCACCATATCCTGGTGTGGAGATTCCTACCAACAACGCAAAAATCCCTAGCATCAACAACAACGATGTCAGGATGGGGTTTGAGATAAGTTTCAGTATCTGTATCTTCAATGAAGGTGAATACTGAATTTGTTCCGCGTCTTTTGTATGCAAAGTGATTGTACCACTTGAAGTGGTCACATTTCTGCCGTCAATATCATTTAAAAGCTGGTCAATGGTGGATGCAACGACTTCGATCACACCATTGTTTTTCGCAACAGTCGCGTTCACGTTCCTGTTCTGAGTGATGAACAACTTTGCCAATGTTTCATTTCGCCCGTACATTACGGCTCGTTCTTGGAGCCATTCCACGAGCGCATTGATGATTTTTGAGTCATTAATGAATCGTGTCCCCTCAAGGCCTGTTTCAACAGGTTGACACGATCCGATGATGGTGTGATCTGCCATGGCTGCAAGTGGTGTACTCAACAAAATAAAGGTTCCTGCTGACCATGCGGTCGCCCCGCTTGGATAGACATAACCGATGACCGGGATGTCATTTTGTTTGATCATCTCAGCGATTTCAAAGGTTTGATCAAGCCCACCTCCTGGTGTATTTAAAAGAAGGATTACTGCTTGAGCATCGTTTGCCTCTGCTTGCTTTAAACTATCAGTTATCACTTCAACCGTGGATTGATCAATGGTATCGGTAATTTCTACAAGAAAAACACTATTGGTTTGAGCGGATACACTACTTGATAATAAAAGAAGAAGAAAAAAGAAAAAAATCAGAAGAGAGTTAGTCTTTCTCATTGTTCAGCTTTTTTATTGACAGCTTTTGCTATTCCCGCCATTGTTCCTATTTCACCGCCGGGAACAATAATAAGATTTTTCTCCCGTGCTATCTCCGTAAGTGTCTGTAACTCTCGAAGTCGTAAGGCGATCGGTGTTTTTTCATAGAGTTTCGCTGCTTCCGTCATTTTCGCTGAAGCCATAAGTTCTCCTTCTGCCATGATGATTCTTGATCGTTTCTCTCTTTCGGCTTCTGCTTGTTTGGCAATCGCTCGCAGCATTTCCTCAGGTAATGAGACGTCTTTAAGGGTTACTGCGGTCACTTTTATCCCCCAGGGGTCTGTGCCGGTATCTAAGATGGCTTGAAGGCTTTTGTTCAGTTCTTCTCGCTGTGATAAGAGTTCATCAAGGTTTTTTTGACCTAGAATATCTCTTAACGTCGTCTGTGCAAGTAAACTGGTCGCCATATCATAGCGTTGTACTTCAATAATTGCTTTTTGTGGATCTGTTATTCTGAAATAGACTACAGCGTCAACATCGACAGTCACATTATCATGGGTGATGATTCGTTGTTTTGGAACATCGATGACTCGTGTTCTCAGATCCATTCGAATGGGTCTATCGATGATAGGGATAATGAAAACCAGACCTGGGCCTTTGATACCAAGCAATCTTCCTAATCGAAAGATGACGATTCGTTGGTATTCCGGCATGATTTTTATTGCTGATGCAAGAACTGCTATCAGAAAAATTACGATAATAAACAATACGACAATCATGGTGTTGACATCTACCATAATATATTACCTCCGATGTTGAAAAACTGAATACTGTTTTTAAGTGTTTCTGTAGTTCTATTTTTTTTGAAACGATATTCTTAAAAAAGGTCGCTTCTTTATGATCTATCGATAGTGAGGGAGCAAATTCATGTCTGAAATCAGTAATATAAAAGCACGTGAGGTCCTTGATTCTCGTGGAAATCCAACTGTTGAAGTTGATGTGATTACGAAACAAGGTCTTTTTCGAGCGATGACTCCCAGCGGTGCAAGTGCAGGACATCATGAAGCTTTAGAATTACGAGACGGTGACAATACACGGTATCTCGGGAAAGGAACATTGAAAGCAGTTGACAATGTAAATAAGAAGATTGCCCCGAAGTTGATTGGGTTGGATTGTCGTCACCAAGAAACCATAGACAATCTTATGCTGAAAATCGATGGGAGTGAGAATAAAGAAAAACTTGGTGCAAATTCAATACTTCCAGTTTCCATGGCGATTACTAAAGCAGGTGCTGCTGCAACAGGTGTTCCACTCTATGTTTATATCAGTGAATTATTCGGTGAAATTCCTTATCGTTTACCTGTCCCGATGTGCAATGTGATTAACGGTGGAAAACATGCAGGGCAGGAGAATTCCATCCAGGAGCATATGCTCATGCCAACTGGTGCGAAGAACTATTCCGAGGGAATTCGTATGATCTCGGAAAGTTACCATCATCTTGCAAAACTATTGAAAGAGAAGTTTGGCGCAAGCGGTGTTCTGATAGGTGATGAAGGGGGATTTGCGCCTGCACAGATCATCGATATACATGACCGTCTTGATCTGATGTTGAAGGCAGTTGAGAACGCGGGATATAAAAACAAGATAAAGATTGCATTAGATCCTGCATCCAGCGAGTTTTTCTATAACGGTATCTACAAGATTGGAGCAAAATCATATTCTGGTGGAGAGATGGTTGATTTTTATGTCGATCTGTGCAAGATATACCCAATTGTGAGCATTGAAGATGGCCATGCAGAGGATGACTGGGACTCCTGGGTGGAAATGACAAAGAAACTTGGGGAAAAAGTGCAGATTGTTGGTGATGACCTATTTGTGACTAATACAAAACGGATTAAGAAAGGCATAGAATTAAAGGCGGCAAACTCCGTGCTTATTAAACTTAATCAGATTGGTACTGTCACTGAGACCTTGAATGCGATTAAGTTAGCCCAGGATGAAGGCTGGACCGCAGTAGTCAGTCATCGGAGTGGAGAAACCGAAGATACTTTTATTGCTGATCTTGTGGTTGGGACAAGTGCTGGACAGATTAAAACTGGTGCGCCAGCAAGAAGCGATCGGAATGCGAAGTACAACCAATTAATTCGTATCGAAGAAGAACTTGGGGAGAAAGCAGAATACCCCGGGATTGATTTTCGATAACTATTGTAGGGAACGTAAACATTTTTATCTTCGTGGCGATACATATCATGGAGGTATTGTTATGAAAATACTTATTACTGATAAAACGGAAAATGCTGTTATCCAACAATTAAAAGAAGCGGGTCATGAAGTTATTTTTAATGAAATGGATCCCGCAACTCTGCTTAAGGAAATCCCCCATTACGACGGACTTATGGTGCGAAGTAGAACAAAGGCAACTGCTGACGTCATTAATGCTGGCGCAAAAGGAAAACTCAAGGTGATTGGACGAGCAGGGATTGGTGTGGACAATATCGACCTTGTGACAGCATCGAAAAACAAAATCAAGGTCGTGAACGCTCCGACAGGTACGACGGAAAGTGTTGCTGAGCTTGCATTTGGCCTGATGATTGCTGCTTCCCGTTCAATTCCCCAAGCGGATCATTCGATGAAACAGGGATTATGGGAGAAAAAAGCATTCAAAGGCGTTGAACTATGCGGAAAAACCCTAGGGATTATCGGAATCGGACGTATTGGAACTGAATTAGGAAAACGAGCCCTTGCATTTAACATGAACGTCCTTGCCTATGATAAGTACATCCAGAAATCACCAACCGCGAAGATTGCAATGGTGCCATTGGAAAAATTACTCAAAGAATCTGATTATATCTCGCTGCATATCCCGTTTGTGAAAGAAGAAGGAGCCACGATTAAAGAATCTGATTTTGAGAATATGAAAAACGGCATGATCCTCATTAACTGCGCACGTGGTGGAGTAGTGGACGAGCAAGCATTGTTAAAACATTTGAATGATGGGAAGGTACAGGCAGCTGGCCTTGATGTATATGCAGCGGAGCCACCGACGTTTAAGGAGCTTGTCAACCATCCTAAAGTTATCTGTACACCACATATAGGTGCCTCAACAAAAGAGGGACAGTTACGCGCCGGTAAAATTTGCGCTGAACAAATGCTTCTTGTTCTGTCTGGGAAAATCCCTGAGTTTTGGGTGAATAAGAAAATGATGGAAGGAAAATGAGTAGAAAAACAAACTCAAACAACGCCATGAAAAATCTGGACGGCATCATTGAAAAGATTGACCATCATATCGGGGGAAAAGAAAAAATTAGAGAAGATGCATTGAAAACCTCTCGAGATATTATTATTTGTTGTCGCAAAGGGATTCAACAGCTCCATCGGGATCAGATGGATGATGCAAATAATTTTATTCAACAAGCATCAGCGAAACTTACGCAATTATATGATGATACCAAAGATTATGCTGATATTTTTCATGCAGGGTTTGTGGAAAATGCAGCCCAGGAGTTTGTCGAGATTTATTGTCTCTATAACATCATGAAAGGTGAGGATCTCCCCGACCCAGATACCATTCAAACAACGTATAGCGCGTACCTTCTTGGGCTCTGCGATGTTGTCGGAGAACTACGACGGGCTGCATTGGATTTTATGCTCGAAGGAAATACCGAGAAAGCAAACGACTACCTGGAGTATATGGATAGAATATATGATGCGATTATGAGTTTTGATTATCCTTCAGCCTTGGTTCCAATTAAAAAGAAGCAGGACATGATTCGTGGCCTTATCGAAAAAACCAGAGGAGAGCTTGTAGTTTCGAGCTGTGAACAACGAATTCAGGAAAAGACTCATGAATTCCATGGGATCCTGGATCAAGTCAATGAAGAAAAAAACAACAGAAAGAAAAAGATAAATGATAACAAAGAAGAAGAAGACATCGATATCGACAAGGTCTGGTAGCATTTTGTTGATATTTTCGTTTTTTACGAAATGTTTATAAAAAGCCTTTATATACTTCAAGGAGGAAAATCTTCTTATGGTTGAGGTCAAGGTTGAAAACATCGTCGTTTCTTTCACTATTTCGTCGTTGTTGGATTTACCGAAACTTGCCGAAATCCTCCCTGATGCAATGTATAAACCCGACGAGGTTCCCGTAATAGTCTTGCATTTTTCCAAACCACGCTCCATGGCAACACTGTTTTCAACGGGAAACATTGTGGTGACTGGACCAAGAAGCATGGATGAAGTCCATGACGTCGTGAAAATGGTTACTGATCGTTTGGATGTCGTCGGCGTACCGTTTGACAAAACGTCAGAGATTAACATTAAGAACGTAACCGTGTCAACTGATCTACAGCAGCCGTTGAAATTACGACGTCTCGCAAAATCCCTTCAAACCGTGGAATATACCCCGAAAGTTTTTCCTGGATTGATTTATAAGGGAGAGGACCCAAACACTGTTATACTGCTATTTGATTCGGGGAAGATTGTCTGCAACGGAATCAGGCTTGAAGATGTTACTGTTGCTCTTGACAAAATATTGGAGAAACTGTTAATATTTGGTATAAAAAAGGAGGAAAATGTATGCCAGAAGTAATCGTAGAAAATATTGTCGCGTCAACGTCGTTTTCCGATAAATTGGATTTGGACGTTATCGCACAATCATTGGAAGAAGCAGAATATGAGCCAGAACAATTTCCTGGGCTTGTGTATCGGTTGGCAAGTCCAAAAACCGCTACTCTCTTATTTCGAAGTGGGAAAGCGAATTGTACTGGTGCGAAAAATATCGAGGACGTCAGAACCACGATTAATATCATTGCAGAGAAACTGAAGAAGTTAGGCGTCGAGGTTTATAAAGATCCTGATATCGTCATTCAGAACATCGTCGCGATTTCTGATCTTGGCGGCGAGTTAAACCTCAATGAAGTAGCCATGGCTCTTGGATTAGAAAACGTTGAGTATGAACCAGAACAGTTCCCTGGGCTCGTCTATCGTATTAAAGAACCACGTGTTGCGATGCTCTTGTTTGGATCTGGGAAGATCGTGTGTACGGGAGCTCGGAAGATCACGGATGTATCCCTTGCGGTGGAGAAACTGTCTCAGGAACTCGCCTCACTTGGTCTGATCCATCATTAATATTATCAGAATCTCGTGAAATAAAAAGCTCTTCGAAGGAATCTCCCCAACTTTTTTTTAATGTATACGTTTAGATGTTTTTTATAAATACAATCTTAGAAATATAAGATATCAGGGTTGAATATTATTTAGTTCGTTACTGGTCATATTTTTACGGGAAATTAGGGAGTTATATTTATTAATCTGTTACTCATTCAGGAGAAGGTGAGGGGGTCTATAGAATTAAATTGAATAAATCTTTTTTATTCTTTTCCTCCCAGACTTTTTAGACCCCTTCTCTTCATTATCTGACTTGTAACGTCTCATAAAAAGACGTATTGTGTTTTATAATTTTATATAGTATATTATCCTCTAAAAAGGAGATAGAAAAGGTATCGCCTCAAACGAATTAATTTGTTTTAAAAAAATTCTTTGAGGTCATCAACTTTTGGATTCATCATACCGTTGATTCGTACTGAGAAAATATCTTCTAACATCATGATTTCTCTAATATATGGCGAGTATTTCTTATTGATAAACTCTGTAAATCGTTTTGCGATACTGATATCTTTTGCGGTGAAGCAGAGCATCATATCATATTGACCCTGGAGCATACAAGCTGTTTGGACGAAAATACCAAGATTTTTCCCTGAATATTTCTTGAATCCATCGATAACGTCATCAATGATATCTTTGGCCGGCTCGTTCGATCGTTTGATCATCATGATGTAGTGGTGCACGCCTTGTTTTTCCTTATCGGGTACTGCTGTGTATCCCCAAATTGTTTTGTTTTTTTCGAGTCGTTTAATAATACGCCATACTTTCTGTCTAGAAAACCCGCTGGTTTTTGCGATTTTGTCTATACTCTCATTGGAATTTCTCTGCAACTGTTCAATAATGCGCTTCTCATCCTGATCTATTTGTTTTTTGCTACTTTTAGCCATAAATGTTTTCCCTCGTGATATATTGTTTTTATAAGAGTTGATTTTTTATCTCTTTTATTTTCTTACCTTGTTTAGGGGCTAGCGGGTTAATATACTATTTATTGTTATAAATGTTTCTCATAATGGCTTTAGTAAGCAAGTATAAAGAAATTTTGAGAAACATTTATATTCAAAAAAAATATATTCTTTTGGGGGTTGCAGAGTTATTAGATAAAATCTCTTTTTTTTACTCTTCAACTTCCCCTTTCCTCCCTTCTTCCATGAAGATACATTATCAATCTAAGAAATATAAAACACAAGATGATTTTTAATACTTTAAAATATTAGGTATATGTCGTATGGTGAACTGCTGTTTTGAATCAAACTGCATACGATGTTGCATCGAAACGAACATGATACTTTCATATCGTGATATAGAAAACATTCAAAAAATGGGATATGATCGTCAATTTTTTGTGTCAGAACGCAAAGGATGGCTACAATTAAAGAATCACCAGGGTCGTTGTGTGTTTCATGATGGAACACGATGCACTATTTATTACCAGAGACCTGAAGGATGCACCCTCTATCCCGTAGTCTATGATAAAGACAACAATGTTGCGATCCTTGACAACGAATGCCCGCAGAAACACTGTTTTTCTCTTTCAAAAGCCAAATCGCAGCAATTGGATCTCCTTATATCGATATTAGAAATAGAACGAGCCGAACGAATGCAGTCAAAGATCAATAAAAATAGAAAAAAATTATAAACTGTGCATATTTAGCATACTCGAGATGAGAAATTTATGAAAATCGGAATAGTTTATTATTCAAGAACAGGAAACACAAAACAAACGGCAAAAATTTTAGAAGAAAAATTGAAAGAAAAAAAAGCAGAAGTTGACCTAATTGAAATTGAGCCTGTAAAAAGACCTGGTTTTTTTACCGCTGGTAAAGCAGGAACAAAACAACTGGAATTACCAATAAAAAACACTGACTTTAATATGGGAAAATATGATATCATAGTAGTTGGTTCCCCAACATGGAATGGAAGGCCTTCATCTTTTATGAAAAGTTTTATCAATAAAGCAAGTAACGTTCAAGGAAAAAAATTCGCTCTTTTTGGTACTGGAATGAGTCCTCTTCATGCTAGAGAACAGTTTAAAGAAATTATGAAAAATAACTTAGAAAAAGCAGGAGCAAAAACATCTGATAATTTCTTAGCATTACAATTTAGAAGAGGGAAACCTGTAGATGGAGAACAAAATATAGATAATTTTGTCAATACTGTCTTGAAAATAAAAAATGAATAATCTTATCTTAAAATTGTAGGCTAATGAGTATTTGGAGGATAAAATTAAGGTGAATATCGCTGAGTTAAAAGACATGTTAGAGAGAAAAAAGGAGTTTTTATTGCTCTAACAACAATTGTACCACTGGAAACGTATTGGGGAATCGTTCGAACAACCACTCCAAGAACTGTCGTATCGGCTTGTTATACGAATACGGCATCGTTATAGGTAAAGAATCCGACCAATAACTGAACTCTCCGTTTTCATTTACATGATAGCCATTGTAGAAACCTTTTTCATCCATGGCAATGACTCGTATTTTGAAGGATCCTGTTTCATTCCATGTATGCGATATCTCACAGATTTCACCAGAGTCATAAAAACCTGTCCATTCATCAACTTCTTCATCACCGTTCCAATCCCAACCGTATTGTATCTTATCATTATCAAAATCTTGAGACGTTGTGGTAAATGTATATGCTTTCCCAGTTTTCCCATTTGAGCTCCCAGAAGGTTGTGTTGGTACACCAGAGCTATATTCTATCTTGCGAGCATATTTAAGATCCATATTATTCATATCCATATAACTCACATGGGGCGTACCTTGCGGGTCAACAGCGAGAGCAGCATACATACCGTCAAAATAACCATAAATCGGGGAATCAATAATTTCAAGGTTCCAGATACCATTAATTTTCCATGCATAGTTCACAGTCTGCCAAGCCCAATTAAAATAACCAACATGGATCCTCCCCAGGTTATCAAAAACGATATTCGCGCCACCGGTACCAAATGTCCCCCATAAATACGGATCAATTATTTCACTATGCCAACCGTCATGAGATTGATACGCATGTTTTAATGAAAAATGATCAGGTGTCACATCATAATAGAGAATATGGATAAAACCATCTGGATCATACGTTATAGATGTGGAACCATATAGTATACTCGTATCATCCACGGTCTCAATAACCCATGTATTCCCTGAGTAATAGGCATGATATAAATGAAAATCATATCGATTCGTATAACTGATATGAGGGGTGTTATTCTTATCAAGTGTGATCGAAGAAATCTCACCAGTATCACCAAGTAAATCAACCACTTGAATGTCCCAGCCATTTTCAGTTGATTTTGCGTACTTCAAATCACCGTTCGTTTCATCATGATAACTGATATGAATATGATTCGTTGAATCAATCGCAATAGAAGTATCTAGACCAACATTCCCGCTACTGTCGACCACTTCTCTCTGCCATTCGGTCCCATCAAAATACGCATGTTTTAACACATGATTTGTTGCATCATAGTAACTAATATGAGGATCACCTAAACTATCCAAAGCAAGCGAGGCACATTGTCCGACATTCCCCTCAGAATCAACAACGGTAATATTCCATTCATTATTTATTAAACGAGCACATTTTAGATCATTTTTATCAAAATCACAATAGGATATAAACACCGTATTATCCGCGGCAACAGCGATATCACTAAAATGCCCAACACTACCAGAGTTATCAACTGTTTCAACAGACCAAGTATTATTATACAAAAAAATATTTGTTTTAAGAAGTTGGTTCTTTAAATTTATTTTTTCTGTAAGTTTCTCGCTAATCGCAGGATTTGCTGTATCGATTATATTTTGGTTGGTATTATAGTTTCCAGGTCCACTCCCACCAGCATACACCCAATTACCACTAATCATCGGTTTAGAACTTACGGATGGATTTCTATAGAGAGCAGATACAACACCTGAACTGATAAGCAATACGAGTATTCCACAAATAACAACCTTTTTTACCAAATTTTTCTGCATAATCCATTCGTCCATATAAAATTTATATTATAATCTATTATCTATTATAAGTAATATCCGCCGATTTTAAGACTTGGATCCCCGATCAGACCAAATTCCTGGATAGTTTTACAATCAATTTTATTACTATGAACGGGAAAAACAGAGACATAGTTCTGAATAGCTTTCATATACATTGTGCCAAGAGTATGAATCCCCTCGTCAGCATATACCCGGAGAAATTCCAGCGCTAAAAACCCTGATAAGGATTCAGCAATATCAGGAATACCATTTTTGTCTTTATCACCTGATTCAACCCAACATTGTGACGTGGGGGCAATCGCTGCAATGGCACCGCCATTCTGGAGCTTCACCATGTCCCACCCGATGCAATCAAACGCAATATCACTGGTTTGAATATTGGGTTGTTTGAGTAACCATTTCATCACATTGAGTATGGTTACATCAAATTTTCCTGATAAACACCCCTGGATAATAAACACTGGATATTTACCCTTATTTTGTAATTGACCAATTTCTTTCACATCAAATGGAGTAACAGGATTTCCATTACTATCGTAAGTCAAAAACGAGGACGGACCTGCACGACCACTGTATAAGGAAAATCCGGATCCCTGATTCCATGCAGCAATAAAATCAGAAGAATCCATGAGGCTCAGATCTGATACAAATAATTTTCTCACGGAGAAGTCTTTCATGATTGCGATAGCTTCGTTACATACCGCTTCACCCTCATAGGGAAAAGGAGCACCAGAGTTAGGGATACTATCACCACCCGCAATTAACAATTGATGGAACCATGATTCATCAAATGACATCGTTTCGTATTCGATGATTTTATTCACAATCATATCGACTTCCTTCGTTGTTCTGCACGGTACTCTTCCTACCGCAATATCTGGTTTCAGATCAAAAGTATCCTTGCCCCATTCACCAATTACATCATCACCATTACTATTCCAGTCCTCGTAACTACCATCTTCCCGATAAATATCTGCATAATAGAGGTCACTGACATATTCCGTGTAACGAGCACCATCATCGAGATGAACAATTCGAACAGGGATATACCATAAAAATGACTGACCTTTATGGCCACCTACTAAAAGAACGTATTGAATTCCATAGGTCTCAATGGCATCTTTTATGAAATATTTGATTTGTTCAGCACTATCTCTTCCGGTGTATTTACTGTAAATTTCTTCAGTTGTCTTTAAAAATGTTTTAACATCATGACTATTTTTATGATTAATTAATGGTTGAAGAGCACCAGAAAATATTTTTGGTGCAATAATTACCATGTCATATTTATCAGAACTTATTGATAGAGTATTTGTTTTTTTAATAGAAAAAGCACCAACTCCAATTCCACCGAGGACTAAAATCCCTATTATTAGAAATATCATAATTTTTTTCATATTTTTCCTTCCTAATAATTCTATATTATAATAAAATATTAAAAATATGTCATTCAAAAGTTGTACAAAATAATAAAACTTTATCATAAAATAAGACAATGTATAAATTTTAAGGATATTTTTTTCATTCTTCATTAAAAACATATCCTTGGAAACTAATGTTTTTATGCGAATGATTAACGACCTGATTAAAGAATTCTAAGGGTCCAAATCCCTTTTTTCTATTTCTCAGAAGAAAAAACATTTTTGTATATTTTTTACAGGAGAAAAAAAGTTGGCCAAACCGCCAAAGGGATACAGAAAGAAAATATAATTTATCACCCTAAAAATCACCAAAATTGTATCATGCGATATTATCTCAGCGGTATTGCTTAGAAATAAAATAAATTTTTTCAAAAATTCTATTTAAATTTTGGTCTAACAAAACATATTTATACATAATTATTTAATATGTTCAACAATGTTTGAAATTGATGTAAAAGATCGAAAAATTCTTTATGAGCTTGATTTAAATTCTCGTCAATCTCTCAACACCCTTGGGTCAAACGTTCGACTGACGAAAACCGTTGTTCAATATCGGATTGACCGATTAGTAAAAACGGGTATCATTAACAATTTTTATACATCCATTGATTTTTACAAACTTGGTTATATCAATCTTGGAATCTATGTTAATTATCAGTATTATACCCCTGAAATTGAAAAGGACATCATCCAATATTTTGTAGATAGTGAACATGCTTGGTTTATAGCAAATATTCAAGGAAAATTTGACCTTCTTGTCCTTTTTTCCGTTAGTAACATGAATCAATTTTTTTCATTCTGGAAACAGACGCTCACCAAATATCGATTTTATTTTCAAAGTGCTCTCATCACATTTTTTACCAGAACACATTATCTTCCGATCTCCTACCTTCTTGAAGAACATGATACAACACAACGACTTGAACATGAACTTATTGATGGTGGCACAAAAGTTGATATCGATGATACAGACAAAGCGATTCTGGAGCGCATTTCCTTGAATTCACGAAAACCGATTATTCAGATAGCAGAAGAACTAAAAATCACGTCAACAACGATAGCTAATAGAATAAAAAAACTTGAAACAAATAAAATTATCAACGGCTATAGAATAAACATTAATTATTTAAAATTAGGACTTCAATTATTTAATGTTCACTTTAATCTAAAAAATTATGATAAAATACACCATATTCTAAATTACGTAAAAACAAATCCTTATCTTATAAGCGTAAGCGAGGTTATCGACCACTGTGACCTTAGTCTAAATTACCATATAAAAAATTTCAACGAGCTTCATCAAATCATAAAAGATATTTACAATAAATTCCCTAACGATATTAAAAATCATATGACATTCAGTTACCCTGAAATTTACAAACAAAACTATAACCCAAAATTTGATTTATAAAATTATTTTTTTTTATTTTCTCTATAACAATTATCATTTAAATTGAGGCACATATGAATTGATTCACGTTTATAGTTAGAATTTAATGCGAGAGGATTTTCAATAATCTGAAATCCTTTTTTTTTATACAGAGAAAAAGCAGCTATCAATTTACTATTTGTAGATAAAACAATTTTTTCAACACCTAATTGAGAGGCTTTTGAAATTACTGTATCAATTAATTTCTCTCCCACGCCTTTTCCTTGATACTTTTCAGTAACGCACATCTTTGATAGTTCATAGTGTGCATTATCATGTTTCATAAGCGTACACGTTCCTATAACGTTGTCTTCTAAAAGAGCAAAAAAAATGAAACCATTTTTTTCAATTATTTCTTTTTCAGGATTGGATAAAATTTTTTCATCGATAGATTCAATTTCAAAATATTTTTCAAGCCATTCATAATTTAAATTTTTATAGTGTATTCTATATTCTGGTTTGTATTCTATGATCTCGACAGTTATTTGACTTTTTTTTGATTTTTGTTTATTTTTCAAATGACTTTGCTTCTTCATTTTATTTACCAGAATATCGCTATTACTCCTAACTATTCGATTATTTTATATATAAAATATTTATCAAAATTTTTGTACAAAAATAGAAAAATTTTTTAATATTTTATATGTTCGATTAATAATTATAAAATAATAGATCTATTCACATCCTACATGTATCCTTTCCCTTTGGAAAAGGGAAATTCGAACTTGTATTTGTTGATAAATTAGAGAAAAGAACTTTTAGCCTATACTCATAGAACTCCTATAAAAGCTTTTATTTTAGGGGATCGCCAACAGGAGAAAGAGGATTAGATTAGTCGCCGAAGGAATTAAGGTGTTTAGATTAAAATCCAACCTTTTTTTATTTCATGTTTTTATGTTGGGTTTATGTGCCGAAAGGTTATTATCGGAAAGAAAAATTCTGGATTCGGTAAGTAGAGATAAAAATAATTAACCGAGAAAATGAGGAAAATTATGAAAATAGAATTATACCAAGTCGATGCATTCACGGATGAATTATTCCATGGGAATCCCGCAGCTATTTGTATGTTAGATAGGTGGCTTGATGATAATTCAATGCAAAAAATTGCTATGGAAAATAATCTTTCAGAAACAGCATTTGTCGTTAAGAATTATAATCAATTTCAGATTAGATGGTTTACGCCGATTGCTGAAGTAGACTTATGCGGACATGCAACTCTTGCTGCTGCTCATATTATATTTAATCAATATCATTATAAAAAAAATGTAATTAGTTTTAATAGTATTCATAGTGGTATTCTAAGAGTAAGAAACGAGGGAGAATATCTTACCTTAGATTTTCCAGCACAGAAAATAAAAAAAATAATACCTCCAGATAAATTAATTGAAGGCATTGGAAAAGAACCAATTGAGATCTATAAAGGTAAAACAGACTATTTATTAGTTTATCAAAATGAAAAAGAGGTTCAAACAATATCTCCAGATTTTACTGTATTATCAAAAATAAACATACGAGGAGTAATTGTAACAGCCAAAGGAAATCTTTATGATTTTGTTTCAAGGTTTTTTGCCCCAAAGGTAGGCGTAAATGAGGATCCTGTTACAGGATCAGCACATACGATATTAATCCCGTATTGGGGGAAAAAACTGAAGAAAGATGAAATGGTAGCAAAACAACTCTCAGCAAGACAGGGACTATTGAAATGTAGAACGAATAACAATCGCGTCTATATCTCTGGAAAAGCGATAACATATTTAAAAGGAGAGATTTTAAATTTATAATGTGGAAGGGATTTGAACCTATGATTACATTATTAAAATGGATGGACAATAGTTAATTTTGAATTTAATTATATTGTCTGACATCCAGGGCAAAAATAAATGCTACCACCCGTATAGTTGCTTTTGATAATCGTTGAGCCACATACGTCACATCGTTTTCCTACTGTGTTTTTACACATTTTTGTTCTATACTCACCATAATTCCCAAATAAATCTCTTTCTGTATTTCTACCATTATTGTTAACCATTTCAGTAAGAGTTGTTTTTATAGATTTAAATAGTTCTTGTGTTTGTTTTTCAGAGATATTTTTTATTTTTTGTTTTGGATGTAATTTTGCGTTGAATAATATATCTTGTAACACGCCATTTCCTAAACCAGGTATTCTTTGTTCTGTTGCAAGAAATGCTTTTAAACTGAGATTCTGCACATGTTCATCGCTAATGAGTGTAGTAAAATAATCTTCATCAAATTCCTTTGATAACGGTGATGGTTTTTCTTTAGCGATTGTATAATACGTATTATCTAACTTATTTTGGATAAAACAACCAACTCCTCCATACATCTGGACAAATGCTATAAGCATAGACTTATCCACAAACTTGAGTAAAAGTTGGTGCTTATCTGGAATCGCTGATCTATCCTCAAAAAAGCGAAGATTTACACCATCTCTAAATAAAATCTTCATATTTTGCGCTGAAATTTCAACAAATCCACCAAAAGCAACTGTATTGTCAATTTTTTTGTTTTGTAAAAGATTTTGATATTTCTCAGGATTTCCATAATACCATGTCAATTTTTGTTTTGTATGAGCTGCAATTACATTTGAGATAATTTTTCCATTGATTGTATCATTCAATTGTTTTGAAAGAGTAATCGCCTCTGGTAATTCAATCATAGTAGAGTTCACCTTTCTCTTAACAATTCTGAATATAACACACAATATAATAAATTATAAGTTATTCGTAAGTATAATAATGGATTGGTTTATGCAATATTATGTCTATGTTATCAGGCTTAATGATGCAGTTTTGAAGTCTCGGAAGTTTAGGCGTCGTAATCCAGATATGATTCCTGGTTTTCCTTGTTTTTATGTTGGTCAGAGTTGTCATCCTCCTGAGACTCGTTTCTGGCAACATAAAAAAGGGTATAAGGGTAATCGTTTTGTTAAGGAATTTGGTTTGGGTCTTTGCCCTCGATTATATGAGAAT
>CABMCU010000115.1 GCA_902384685.1 uncultured archaeon
AACCTGCGCCAACACAAAAAACTTCCCGGGTGTGGCCCCCAGGCGTGAACAAAATCTCCTTTATCGGGCTTAATACCAGGCTATAATTTCTATTAGGGAAATCCACCGCAGAGCACTACTTCCTAAAGCATCGTGAATCTCTCGCTGTTAGCTGACTGCGGGAGAGCCGAACGAGCCGCAAGGCAAACCGCGACAGAAAAGAGACGGGGATAGCGGAGCTCGGTGGGGAGCCCAGCAGCAGCCCAGCCGGGAGCACGGTGATGACGCGATGCAACATTTCACCACTACACAAGCTGCCGCTCCCAAAGAAACCCTGACATAACAATATTAATGACTATAAATTAAAACCATGGGACTCTAAATACTGTAACAAAAACCCCACAGTAAAGAATATGAAGAGAAACCACGTTCTAAACTAAAAATAGAAAATACGAGAGGGAGCGCTATGAAACAAACCGTCGAATCAATGATAACACAAGCAAACACCTGGTTTCTCGCAGGAAACACACACAAAGCACTTCTTTCCTATCACAAAGCATTACAACAAGCAAAGGCACTCACCATCATCGAGAACTATATCCAAAAAAACAAAGACGACATCTTCGAAGACCAAGACCTCCTCAAAGAACTCCTCCATACGAAGTACCACATTCGTCTTGTCCCAGGAGCGATATCCGCCATCCTCCTCAGCATAAAAAAACAAGTCGAAGAAAAAGAACAGAACAAAGCCTATCAACGATTCAAGAAAAACATCCTCTCAAAAAACCCGAAAACACCAGAACAATACGTTGATGCCCTCCTCCAACAAAACGAAAAACCCTCCTGGCAAGAGATGACGTTTTTATCAAACATGCTCCTTGAACACAGGCATATCTATTACGTCTGCGACGTTGACCAACTCTGCCATAACCAGATTAGAGCACTAGAGCTAGCACGCTTTGAACGCTCCTTACGAGAAAAAAAACCAGAAAAATTCTCAGAGATCGACACCATGACCGGACATGAATTTGAGGAGTTCCTCATCGACCTTTTTACAAAGATGGGATACAGCGTTGAACGAAAAAAACAAACCCACGAACAAGGCTTAGACCTCCTCCTCACACGATATGGCGAAAAAACCGCTGTCCAAGTAAAACGCTACAACAAACCCGTAGGAAACAAAGCAGTGCAAGAAGCAAACGCAGCACGAGTGTATTACCGCTGTCAGAGAGCACTTGTGGTGACAAACTCAAGATTCACCTCCTCAGCGAAACAACTTGCGGAGCGATGTGATGTGGAACTTTGGGATCGGAAACAACTTAAAGAAAAAATCAAAACAATCAAGTAAACCCGCAAACAATATCCCTGCAGGAGACTTCTTCAGAGACAGTGGACCGTCCCATAGAAAACACGGCAGCAGCCGATAGCCGTGACACTATAATCCCACCCCAGAAACGTATCAGAGCAACCAATAAAAAAGAACACAACATTCCAACCTTACCGATTGATCACCATGCCAGGACTCATCATTCATCTCATCGCAGGATCAGCAATATATCTTATCGGCAGATACTCCTTCAGAAAATTCTTTGACGGTCCACAAAAAAACAAGGAACGCAGCCTTCTTCTGTTCATCTGTCTTGTATTCAGCATCATCCCTGATGCATTTCTTGGTATCTACTATGCAACCAATCTCCTCTCCTTTAAAACACTCTTGCCGTATCACGTCGCCACCCATCTGATTATCACTCCCATCGCAATCATTTTTTTTCTCCTCCTTATGATCATCGATTCAAAAAGAAAACCAATCTGGCTTTTCGGCATTTGTACGATTACCTTGCATATTATCATGGATCAATTTATCCGAGAACACGGTTTTTTATTCTAAAAAAAAGGGATTCCACCCTTACAACTTATCTACTTCTTCCTCAATCTTCGCTTGGAGACGACGGTCCACAAGTTTCTCAATTTCCTCAATGCTGAAATCTGGAGGACGATAGGCGGTGTTTTCTTCAACCTTCCCAACAATTAGATCATTATATGCATTCAGGATCGTTTCTTTACTAGTGGATGGTTTCAGAGGCTTCATCTCTCCAAACAGCGTATCAAGAATCTGATCGATCTCTGAAGTATTACTAACCCCCAATGCAAGTCTCCTTCGACTGGTCTCTATACGTCTTTGTACATACAACTTTTCGATTTTATCTCTGAAAACCACAAGGAAAATTAACACTGGTATCACAACAGCGGTAAGAATGATGACGTTGCTATTAGATTGGAAAAAATTTTTTTCAGTTCCCGTCTGAGCCTCTGAACCTGCTAGGATAGTCATCACCTTACTGATTATCACCGTCATACCCGTATTATCAATCACGGTTAACGTCACGGTGTACGTCCCAGGGAGTTGGTAGGTATGCACCGGATTTTCCCCTACTCCTGTGGTTCCATCCCCAAAATCCCACTGGTAGGAGACGATCATTCCATCAGGATCAGAGACTCCTGATGCATTAAAGACAATCGTTTGATTTGAAGAAGCATTCTCAGGAACGGTAAATACACCAACAGGTGGGCTTCCCCCAGATCCATTCTGAGAGACCATCACCGTTAGCGGATCAGACCAGCTGCTATTCACACCCGTGGTATCCTGCGCAATCACCCGGATAGAACAATTCGATATATTCACCCATGCATGCGACGCATAAACTGATGTATTCGAGGTCACGAAAGCAGTCCAATTACTCAACGACCCATCACCCCAATCAAACCGCAACCGCACCAAATCACCATCAGGATCACGTGCAGCGCTGCTATAACTATACACAATTCCTATATTCACGTGCGTCCCACCAATCGGTTGTAGTGGAAGAGACGGAGGAGTGTTATCCGAAGACGGAGGATTGCTCGGAGGCCCACTTGGAGGAGGATTAACAGGAGGAGGATTACTACCTCCGGTGACCATCACAGCCCCCGAAGAAACACTCACCGCAACATACTCTGACTCATTCGTCACCCGCACATCATACAAACCCAGCGTTGACGTCCTATTCAGAGACCTCGCAGTAAAATTGATCAAAACCAAACTCCCCGTATCAGTCACAGTCCCCGGGCCAACAATTAAATCATAGATATTCACGATTGTTCCCGCAGAATTATTAATAATATATCCCTTATTAAAAAACGTCGTAAACCCATCAAAGATATGTCCCTCTGAAACAGCAGTTGCCTGAAGAAGCGACGGATTAAACGATACTTTTAACTCAAAGGCCTTGATCGCTAGTTGAGGAGAACACATCACCGTGATATTCAGCGGATGTCCAGCCGACACATTATGACTCACCCGGTTGATACTCACCACAGTAGGAGCGGCTTTCACAACATTCACACTTGAGAAAAACACCACAGAAAACACCAGCAGAAACACCTGTAAAACCGTCACAGAACCTCTCGTCATCTTTTTTCCCCTACGATATTTCTTCATACTTCCTACAATCCCATCTTTTACGAACATTCCCTTTCACTCTAATGTTTTCCAGAGAGTTCAATCTTTTTTTCAATCTCACGTGCACTGTCATGGAAGGAAAATCTCACCATCTCAACAGGACAACCCTCCTTATCCTCTCTCAATCATTAATAAAATATTTTATCTCCTTTATACTTTATTAATATGATCTGGTTGACTATCAAAATGAAAAAATTCCACAGATCAGATGCTTCATTTTGATATTCCATTCTCATCAGGCATATCCTTTTATAAAATAAATATTTTTTGTATTAATAAGTAGAAATAAATCATTTTTTTTTATAAAAATTCTAATTCTCAATTAAAACAATCACCGATAAAAAATCAAAGAATAACAAAGAAGATCCTGTTTCACCAACATCTAACAAATCATCCCAAAAAATATCTCCAATCAAGATTTCTCGTCAAAAAAAAATTATAAAAAACAGAAGAAAACGATCACTCGTCTTCATCCCATCGATACGGCTGATCCCGATATTTATCTGGCACTTCTTTAATTTTTTTGAGATATCCTTTTTTTGAGATCTTCACAAATTCAACCATTTTACCACCTGCTTAAAGAAGGGAGTCTCTTAGCTGTGATATCTTGAGGTGTTATTACTATTGAAACGTCTTCTTACTACTGTGTGGTTGTTTTGCTAGTATTTATATTTTTCTAGAATATAATAATTTTTAGTTTCTAACGAGTATCCTATAAGATTATAACCCAACACTAAAAAAAACTCCCTCCATCCCTTCAACATCCAGTAGAAACCCCTCTAATCGATCTCCTTTAAAAGACCTCCAAACGCTCTAACAACCACCCCCTGGCGTCTCCAAAAAAAATCAGATATGCTCATATTACTGCCTTTTCTGGTTTATGTCTGAACAGTAAAGATAAATAGCTCATGACTTTTCCAGGTCTCATCATGAAGATTCAACCCGAATGCCTCCCCTGCTTATTAAAACGAATCCTCTTTGAAACAGAGCTCAGTACAAAGGAGAAGAAACGTCAGACCGCATCATTACGGACCGCATGCAGCCTCCTTGCGCAATACTATGACCCCCAGGAATGCAGCGCGACCATTGCGACTAAGATACATAAAGGCGTGTACGAAACATTACAGGATAACGACCCGTATGCAGGGCTGAAACATACCAGCAACCTCATAGCCACCTCACTTGTTCCTAAAATCGAAGCACTCATTAAAACCTCGTCAGACCCTCTCAAGACGAGTATGATCTGTTCAATCATTGGAAATATCATGGATTTTGGCATCGACGGTTCCAGTACCCATCCCCAGATGCTCGAAGAACTCTTTGACACCCTCTACGCAGAAGGATTGGGGTATGACGATTACCAAAAACTGAGAGATCTTCTGAAAAATGCAACACGTCTTGTGTTTTTTACGGATAACTGTGGTGAGATTGTGTTTGATAAAATCCTCTGTCGAGAACTGAAACTCTTCAATCCTACATTGCACATCACTGCAGTGGTTAAAGGCGTACCAATATTAAGTGACGCAACAGTAGAGGATGCTCAGGAAATAAAGCTTCACGAAGTAGTGGATACGTTGTTTTCCACAGGGTGTTTTGCAGTCGGCGTTGATTTCCACAAGCTCCCTATGGAGGTAACATCGGCATTAAAACACGCGGATGTGATCATCGCTAAGGGAATGGCGAACTATGAATCCTTTTCTGAAACAACCTTCAGACCTATTGCGTATCTACTCCGAATAAAATGTAATGCGATTGCACGCTCGATAAACCTTCCTCGAAATATCAGCGTGATTAAACTCTACGAATAAAAAAAACCAATTTATCAAAATATCAGTTTTTTTAACTCTCTTGTCTAATCTTTTGTTCTTTCTCGTTTTTTTTTGGTGAACTTATTAGGGAGTATCGAGGTAGTATAAGCGATTTAGTATTATCGTAAGAGTTTTTATGATCGGAGAGGGTAAAATATCTTTCAACAATTTTATTTAAAGAAAAATATTTATATTATTAAAAGAATAATTATAATAGTTTGTGAACAAATGAAGAAAAAAGAAATCGAAGAACTCTATAAAGATGCAATCTACCAACATCTAATTAGAGAAGGCTATAGCGAATACCATGCAGAAGCCGAAGCACGCCGACGAATGATACTCGAAATATAATAGAACAGTGCCTCCTTTTTGTAATCAAACACGATGCTTCATTCGAAGAAGATGAAATCAGAGAAGAAGGAGGTAGGAAGGATCTGGAAGGAGGGGGATTTTAGGAGAGATGGAGGGGGGAAAGGAAAGGAAAAT
>CABMCU010000116.1 GCA_902384685.1 uncultured archaeon
TCTGGTTTTTTCAAGATTGGTGAGGAGAGGAGGAAAAGAATTGAAACGGAAAAAAATTTCCTACAGCCAGATTCCCATAAACGGATATGATAAACTAGTAGATAAAGATTGCTCTATATGATAAAAATGTTTTAATTAACAGAAGAAGCCGTGTTTATATATAACATTTGTCTCGTAAACAGTAAAACGCATATGCAGATAAACGGAATCACAAAAAATAGAAAGGCATACAAATTTTATTAATTATCGATAAATGCATTTACAAAATATAACAAATTATTAAAAGACATGATTGGTTACTATTATTGGAGAGAAGGAGGAAAGGTATCTTATCTTCATATTATCCCCTAAATTTTTTCCTTTCCCCCTCCACATTTTCTTTTCTCTCAATAAGTTTTAGATGTATAGGTTTTTAAGGAAGGAATTGTTTTGTATCTGTTGTATTGGGTGTGAACTATGGCAAAAAGCAGCAGAGAGCAGATAGACGAAGATGAAAAAAAATTACTCACTGAACTTGTGAAAAACTCAAATGAAAAAATAGAAACGATTGCGAAACACTGTGGGTTCTCAAGACAAAAAACATGGCGATTCATCAAACAATTAGAAGTAAAAGGCTTGATTTGGGGATATACCGCGGTTTTTGATGAGGGGAAAATAGGACAGACGCATTTTATGTTACTGATAAAAAGAACCAGGGAAAAAATGCCTGAAAAAGTAGTCGATACCATCATTTCAACAAAAACGGAAGAACTTGCCAAAGAGTTTGGGGCCACTATTGAAAGTAGTGTTTATGTTCATGGTGAATACGACTAGATACTAACGTTTACTGCTGATGATATAAAAACAGCGAAAAAGTTTTCTGATTCATTGATGACCCTGTATCCTGGTAGTTCTGAGGAGATAACGATTATGCAAACGCTGATGTTTATGAAAAAGCATTACGTCCTGAATCCCGATAGAAAGAAATTGAAAGAATTCTTGTAAATAGCGCTTATGCTTCTGTTTCAAAATATTTTTTAAAGAATGAAAAAAAACATGATTATTTAGAACATCTCTTCAATTTTGTCAGGATTATTTTTCTTAAACCAATGGCAATTATTACAACCTTCTCCAATCCTAAGGATAGGACATCCTCCCTTTGCAGTCCAAAAAAACCAACAAACTATCCCAGCGTTATTTTTATAAGCAGGACATTTTTCTTTTACTGTTATCGGGCACTCCATAAATTCCCAACAATTTTGTGGTACATTTGTATTAGATTGAGACATTCTACTATGATTATGAATGGTGTATTATGTTATAATTGTTTCTTAAATTCTTTTGGATATTATTAGTAATTGAAACAAATACATGAGTCTTTAAACGGTAATCACTTTCCTGATACTTTCATCGACCCTCGTGTGTTTTTATTAGCATCATCTGTTATGCAAGTTTCATGAGCTTAACGAAATATTGTACTAGCTGCGGATGCAATCTTGGTATCAATTATTTCTATGTCGATGAAGACGGAATTTGGAGTAAGATGTGCAAATATTGTCGGCCATAAAAACCAACTAAAAAACCGTAGTAATACTTCTGTTTCTAAAGATATGTTCTTAAAGAAGGAATTGTTATTAATTATTGAGGTTAAGAGAATGGGTGGTAAACCATATAAGGACTGGGAAGAAGTAAAGAAAGATATTGTAAAATGGAGAAATATAAACATCGGTTGTTTAGTTATTGCCTTGCTATTTGTTATAGCAGGAGCCGCTGCAGAAATATTAGAGATTGATTTTCGTATGGCATCAACATCTTATTTTCTGTTGGCACTTATTTTCGCTGTAATTAGTATAGCTCCTCATATACAAGTAGTAGCTTTGAAGAGTTGGTATGGTGTAGAGTCCGAAAGAAAAAAATAAGTAGTGAATTTAACTCTCTCTTTTTTTTCTTTTAGGTGTATTTGAATATATAATAAGTAGGTTTTTAAAGAAGTATCTTTAGAAATCTGTTTCTAGTATAATATAATATTTATCATTATCTTGAAGTTTACTTATCGGGAATGCTCAGTTTCTTGTTCGTCATCGATTAATGGCGTGGCTTTCTCCCAACTATCGTTAAAATATCTGTTGAGTTTTTCAAGCATTTCTTTATCAACAGTCCACACACCAAGCTCATCTTGCTTGATAGGCCCTGAAAGAATCAACGCACGATCATCACCAAGGATAAAGTTCCCTCTGATATCAGAATGTTGCTTCACATCTATTCCCTTCAACATTGCTCCATCTTGATATTCATTAACCACGATCTTCGCGTTCTTCGGAAGTTCGATAACCCCCATATTCTCTGCGATAATACGAGGATTTTCTATCTCCGCAATACTCCATTTATGTGTTGGTCTAGTCGCCGGTTGTGTCTTATTGACTCGTTTCATCCCTATCTCAATGGCAAGTCCCACCGTGATAACACCGATGATTAAGCCTATAATAAATGCTATAACATCCATCTGCTATCCATCTCCTACAACAGGTAAATCAATATCCAGGATAAATAGATTTTCCCTGGCTAAATAAAAATAATAACCAGGACAACCTTTATGTCCCATAGCGATATTCAGGACAAAAATCGCGGGTTTTATTACTATGGAAAAAACACTTCAACAAAAGATACAAGTATTAAAAAAGAGACACCATGCAGTGATCCTTGCACATAACTATCAAAACCCGGAGATTCAGGATGTCGCTGATTTTGTTGGAGACTCCCTTGACTTATCTTTAAAAGCAACCAAAACAGATGCAAAAACCATTATCTTCTGCGGCGTTGATTTCATGGCAGAGGCAGCCAAGATTTTAAACCCTGAGAAAAACGTTATTCTTCCAGATGAAACCGCGAACTGCCCGATGGCAGAGATGGTGGATGCAGAAAGTCTAAGTTGGCTCATCAAAGAACATCCTGATGCAGAAGTCGTTGCTTACATAAATACAACAGCGGAGGTCAAAGCATTAGCTGATATCTGCTGTACTTCTGCAAATGGAGTGAAAATTGTTAAAAGCAGAACTGCAAAAAAAATTATTTTTGTCCCTGACCGGAACCTTGGGTTGTACATCCAGAAGCAGGTTCCAGAAAAAGAGATGATTCTCTGGCCCGGAGTCTGTCGCATACACCATGATATCAAAAAAGAAGATATTATATTGTTAAAGAAGAAACACCCGCATGCTGAAATTCTTGTTCATCCTGAGTGCCAGCCAGAAATTATCGAGTTTGCAGATTACGCTTTTTCAACTAACGGAATGGTTAATCATGCGAAGACATCACCGATAAAAGAGTTTATCATTGGAACAGAAAAAGGGCTTTGTTACCGATTAGAGAAGGAAAACCCAGGGAAGAAATTCTATCCTGTTCTCACAGCCATATGCCCAAATATGAAAAAAACCACTCTAGAAAAAGTATTAAAAAGCATGGAGACTCTGGAACCGAAGATACATCTCTCAGATGAAATTATGCAGAAGGCACGTAAGCCACTGCAACGTATGATGGAAATAGAGTGAGGAAAAACATAATGAAGCGAATTTTCATGGATAATGCATCCACCACGAAAGTTGATCCTGAAGTACTTAATACGATGCTCCCATATTTCACGGAATACTATGGGAATCCCTCATCAATCCATGCATTCGGACGAGAAGCAAGAAAAGCAGTCGATACCGCAAGAACAAACATCGCTGATTTAATTAGCGCTAAAGACGATGAAATCATTTTTACCGCCGGTGGAACCGAATCAGATAACCTTGCCATAAAAGGAATTTCATATCTAAACAAAGAAAAAAGAACGACCAAAGGACCGCATATCATTACCTCGACAATAGAACATCCAGGAGTTCTTGAGACCTGCCGACACCTAGAAACACAAGGATACCAAGTAAAATATCTTCCCGTTGATACGGATGGAATCATCGACCTCATGGATCTCCGGAAATCGATTTCGAAAAACACGTTTCTTATAACCATCATGTTTGCCAACAATGAAATTGGAACCATTCAGCCAATCGAGGAAATCGGTAAGATATCACATGAACATGACATCATTTTTCATACCGATGCAGTACAAGCCGTAGCAAAGCTTCCTATTGACGTAAAAAAACAACATATCGATTTGCTATCGTTATCTTCCCATAAACTCCACGGACCAAAAGGAGTAGGAGCCCTTTATATACGGAATGGAGTCAAAGTCCAGCCAATTATTCATGGAGGAGGACACGAGAAAGGAATACGGAGCAGTACGCTTAATGTTCCTGGAATCGTTGGTCTAGGAAAAGCATGTGACCTTGCAGAAAAACGAATGACAAAAGATATTCCTTATATGAAAACACTACGCGATCTCCTCATAAAAAATACATTACAAATTGAAGAAAGCTACTTGAATGGTCATCCTAAGAAACGTCTGGTGAACAACGCACATTTTCGATTCACAGGAATTGAAGGAGAATCGCTACTTCTTGGATTAGATGAACAGGGCATTGCGACATCGACAGGATCTGCGTGCTCATCTCAGAAACTTCAAGCATCTCATGTACTGTTAGCAATAGGATTAGACCCAGTACAAGCACATGGATCACTTCGGTTATCTCTGGGACGAGGGAACACAAAAGAAGAAGTTAATTATGTTTCCAAAATAATCCCTCAGGTTGTTGAGAAACTACGGATGATGTCCCCACTCTGGAATCGATAAGATATGACAAAAAAAGCGGTTTGTTTGATCTCAGGTGGTCTTGATTCCGCTGTGACAGCTTTTATTGCAAAAAAAAAAAGGTACGAGCTATATGCACTATCGTTTCGCTATGGGCAACGTCATACAAAAGAGCTTTCATGCGCAAAGAAGATTGCAAGAACAGTAGGTGTAAAAGATCATATTATTTTTAATATCAATCTTCAAAAATTTGGTGGATCTTCTCTTTTTTCCACCTCATCTCGTCCGATTAAAAATCATGCGTTAACTGATATTGGAAAAACAATCCCATCAACCTATGTTCCAGGACGAAATACAGTTTTTCTCTCACTCGCACTTGCATATGCAGAAGCAATTGGCGCAACTGCAATCTTTATTGGCGTAAATGCCGTGGATTATTCAGCCTATCCTGATTGCAGACCGAATTATATTCGAGCGTATCAACATCTTGCAAATCTTGCAACAAAGCGTGGAGTAGAAGGAAAAACGATTCGTATCAATGCACCCCTTTTATACCTCACAAAAGCTGAGATTATTAAAATAGGTGCGAAATTGAATGTTCCATTTACAAAGACTTGGTCGTGTTATCGAGGAGATGTCAAGGCCTGTGGACACTGCGATTCCTGTCTGCTCCGCCTAAAAGGTTTTCAGGAAGCGAAAATAAAAGATCCTATTCCTTACAAACCGTTTCTTGGTTGATATCTATTTACTATAGAAAATAGAAGAAGGAGTAAAAAAGGAGAAAAGGCTATTACTGACTATTCAATTAGACTCTTGCCCCGATTTCTTTCGCTTTTTTAGATAATCATGTACATCAAGGATTATCGGTATTGAAACAAGAATCGCAATCACGATTCCAAGACAAATCATACTATCCTCATGAACATTTCTCACCGTATTTTTCCCGTGAAGAACATCCTCAAAAAAGAGATTAATAGTTCCAAGCCAGGGAATCTCGGATCGTGCTTTTCCTGATATCCAATCCAATTGAACAGGCTCAGGGCAGATATCAGTGATCTCATCAATCACTTCATTATTATCTCCTTTTGTAAGAAAACCTGAGTGAGTCCATCCTGGATCACGATTATACAGCCCTAATTCAGGAATAGTAAGACTTGTATTATCGTAAATTCCATAGTCTACTATAGTATAGGTGGTCCGACCGTTCTTGTTATACACGTCAACCCAACACATCGCCCGATGAATAATCTGTGACACATCAGTTCGTCCGAGAGGTTTATAGATAATCACATCACCGTAATCTCCATAGGATTGCCAACCTTTCTCTGCCTCTGCACCCAGGATTGGGCCACCATGCGGGACAACATCGCTTATCTTCGAAACTTTCTGCACTAGAACCATATCACCCGCATCAATCGTACCCAACCGACCAAAGGGAGAATTCGGATGCTCCATACTCCCAGACTCAATCGCAACCATAGGAGCGGTAAACCATTGCCCTGTATACCCCCATAAAATCATCAAAATAACAAATACAACAAGTAATGCGACAACCACATCTCGAACAATTGAAACCTTATTGTTGTCGCTTTTCCAAAACTGGATTAACATTTTTTTGATGTTCATTAGCTCACACAATTATAAGTTTTTTTTATGTAGCGGGTAACTTTTTGTTATTGTTCCACAGACAGGGCAGATTTTTGTTATTTCGTTAAATTGTTTTTTGCACCCTGGACAACGAGAGACCCATTTAAACTTTTTTGTTATGCCTTTCTGCGAAAACACCTGAAATTTAATTTGCAATGTTGATGCAATATTTTGAATTGAATAATCATCAGTAAGAATCGTCGCTTCTTGGTCTGATTCTTTGTTGATATCTATTGCTAACGCCACAATTTCAATATCTGCCAAAGAAAGTCTACTGTCATCGCCAGTCTCTTGTGTTGTTTTTTTTACACGATTTATTGCTTCTTTTGATGGTGCGCGAATCGTAAGACCTGTTTCCTTGAGCAACTCGAATGTACGGAAATCTCGTCCACCAGGACTCAATTCGTTTGAAACCGCAGGTGTTGTAACAATTGATATATTGTCTAAACGAATTGGTTTTCCTGAAAGAATCGCAGAGGTATCGATAATAAAAAATTGTTTTTTCATAGGAATTCTTTCGTAGATTAGGTTTTTTCGAGTTTTTCACAAATCTCTGCGATCGATACTACTTCTTGATTCCCACTTTTCATGTCTCGCAGGATAGCGGTTTTTTTCTCAAGTTCTTTTGGTCCAACGATGATAATTTTTTCTACATGTTTTGAATCAGCGTATTTTAAGGATTTTCCTATTCCTCGTCGCATCTGATCGAAATCAACAGAAAATCCTTGGCTTCGTAATTGTTGAGCAATCTCAATGGATGTATATATCATATCCTGGTTAACCGGGATGATGTACACATCGAGTTTTGAGGGAGGGAACTTAAACCCTTCTGCTTCAAGAGCAAGAATGGTTCGATCAAACCCAATCGCAAAACCAGATGTTGGGACTTGAGTGCCACCAAACAAGGAAACAAGGTCGTATGAGCCTCCCCCGCAGAGTTGTTTTTCTGCTCCAAGAACAGGTGCATCGATTTCAAACACTAGGCCTTTGTAATAATCAAGTCCTCTTACAATACTTAATTTAATTCCGAACTCAGTGATACGAAATGCATTTTTCAGTAAGCTAATAATTGCTTCCATGATATTTAATTCTTTTATTACATCAGGATCATCAGCGATATATGATCGAA
>CABMCU010000117.1 GCA_902384685.1 uncultured archaeon
ATGAACATAAAGTCCAACTCATGGAAAAAACTGGTGAGGTCGAATTTAGACTTGTTGAAGGAAGCAACGACCACATACAGTTGGAATCTCTCTTAGCCCAATTTGTTCTCTTTGGGAAAAAACTAAAATAATTTCATTTTTTTCAAGAACTTAAATAGCAGTGTTTCAATTTCACGAGCAGTTTTTTCCCCCACGTCATATCTGATTCGAACAACTGGTTTGTTGGTTTTTAGAATCCTGGAAAGATCAATTGGTGTGCCACTGATGACTACATCACAATCTGTGTTGTTGATTGTCCGTTCAAGCTCTTTTATCTGTTTTTTTCCGTATCCCATCGCAGGAAGTACGTTGATCAGATGGGGGTATTTCTCAAACGTGTCGATAATCGAACCAACTGCAAACGGCCGCGGATCTATAATCTTCTTCGCACCATATTCTTTTGCAGCAACAGTCCCGGCGCCGTATGGCATTCCCCCATGGGTAACGGTTGGTCCATCTTCAATCACGAGAACACGCTTCCCTGTGATCATTTTTTTATCTTCAACGTGAACCGCTGAAATTCCATCGATGATTTGTGCGGTCGAGTTTATAGTTTTAATGTTATAACGAACCTTTTCAATATCTTCTCTCCGCGCTGTGTTTACCTTGTTGATAATAACGACATTCGCACTTCGCGCATTCATTTCTCCAGGGTAGTACATAAGCTCATGGCCTGCACGGTGAGGATCAGCAATTGTGATCAATAAATCAGGTTTTATAAACGAGAAATCGTTATTCCCACCATCCCAGATGATAACGTCCGCTTCTTTTTCTGCGGTTCGAAGAATCTTCTCATAATCAACACCCGCATAGACGATTCCTTTCATATCAATGTATGGCTCGTATTCTTCTCTTTCCTCAATTGTGCAATTATACTTCTCTAGATCGTTATAGCTCTCGAAACGCTGGCATATCTGAGTAGTCAGGTCTTTATCATATGGCATAGGATGACGGATTGATGCAACCTTTAGCCCTTTCTTCCGTAAAATTTCAAAAATTTTCCTTGATACTTGTGATTTTCCACAACCTGTTCTAACTGCGCAGACTGCAATAACTGGTTTTTTTGAAACAAGCATCGTACTCTTTGGACCTAATAACATGAAATCAGCGCCAGCTGCGTTTACAATAGCGGATTTACCCATGACGTACGCATAGGGAAGATCACTATATGCGAATACAATAAGATCAGCTTTATATTTTTTAATAAGTTCAGAGATTTGTTCCTCTGGATAAATCGGAATCCCCTTTGGGTAATATTTTCCTGCAAGTTTCGCTGGATACTTACGACCTGCGATATCAGGAATCTGCGTCGCAGTAAACGCAGCAACGTTAAATGCAGTATTGTTACGGAAGTACACATTAAAATTATGAAAATCTCTTCCTGCTGCGCCCATGATGATTACATTTGTTTTCTGAGTCACAGAAATCCCTTTTAGCCCAGAAACTGGTGAAGGTTTATATAGATTATTCTCATCCAACTCTTATAAAAATATTTTTTCCATTAACTACAAATAGTAATCATAAGTTCTGTTTTTAGTTGTGAGGGCGATGAACCGGGAAGCAGTGCCACTTATCGTTGGTATTCTAGTGCCTATATTCCTTGTAGGGATTATCGTCCTTTATATCTCCGGGTATGACATTACGGTTTATTTCAGGAATATTAATCTTATCTATTATTTGCTTGTCTTTCCCTTTGGTTTAGGTTTATTAGTCATAGTCCTCTGGTTTAGAAAACCTAGAGACTGATTTTTTTTCTGTAAAGATACAATTTTTAAAGAAAGCTATAAATACTGATAAAATATATCAAAAACTCGTTGGATGAGATGCACAAAAAGGAGATTAAAAGTTAATTTTCTTTAGATAGCTTTTAAGGATAAATGTACGTGGGATGATGGGATGCATGGAATCGAAAGGAAAGCAATAACAGAGGGGGTATTATGAAAAAACAAACTACTCGTAAAAAAGTACCCCTTCGTTCTTCACAACCAAAACGCGGTTCAGAAATAGAAAAAAAAGTAGATGAACTTTTAGATGCTCATTCAGATGTTCTTCAGAAGGGAAGAGGACGAAAAGAACCATCGAAACATTCTCTTTCTTCCAAGAGAGAACAAGCATTGCTTTTTTTAACTAAAAGTGATAATAAGACTCAGCCGTTGAAACAAGTCAAAAACGAAAATAAACCAATAAAGAAACATCCTCAACATCAACAAAAAACTTATAGTAAAACCAAAATTTCCCAAAAAAATCCTTTAGAAAAACAAAACATTATTTTAAAAATCAACAGAGAAAATGATTCTCCTCCTTATGAAAATATACTAGATCAAAAAATAACAGATATTACACAAAAGAATCTACAACCTTCATTCTACCCTAAACACCAATATTTCATATTTCGTAAGCCTCTTAATCAAAAAAGCAAAAACAAGACTAATCTATCTAAACAAGTAGAAAAAGAAAAGAAACCAACAAAATTAACAGCAAAAGAAAGAGAGCAGAATGCAAAGAGAGTAGCAAAAGAGCATGATGAGAAGGTACGGTTGGAGCGGCTAGAGGTACGGAGTAAGGAGAAAGAGGAAGTACTGCGTAAGAAGCTGATGGAGAAACAAGCAAGGCAGGAAGTAAGGGATAGGGAGCGGGAAGCGAAGAGAGTAGCAAAAGAGCATGATGAGAAATTACGGTTAGAGCAAATAGCTCTCCAAAAAGAGCAACGCGAAGAACAAAAACATAGGGATTTGGAGAAGAAAAAAGCGGTTGCTGAGGGTAAGGAAAAAGAACAAGAAACGCAGAACCTGAAGAAGTCAGAAAAAGAAATGAAACCAACAACAACCAAAACAAAAACACATTTTGGCTTCGAGTTCTATAATAAGAAAAAAGAAGGAGAAACTGGGGTACCATCTGTTGGAAAGAAGAAGTCAACTAAATCTGCTCCCGTTCAACATGCTCAAGATGAGTTTCGACACCATCTTGGGAAAGAACTTCAACGATCTCGGTTAGATCGACAACAGAGTCAAAAAGCTTCGCCATATGCTAATCAAGTACATCTTAATCTCGTTAGTATTAATGAGGAGGCGCTCCCTGTATTTGAAGAATCAGTTGCACAAGTCAAGCCTGATGAATCAACTTGGCTCGATGAAAAGATAAAATCAGATAAGACCAGAGACGTTGATACAAAAAATGCTTTAGAAACAGATTCAGATAAAGTCCTTTTGGATGATAAGCCACTAGAAACAGACTTATCTGCAATATCAGAATATGAATCACTTGACGCAACTCCAGATCTGAAAAAAACCACATTCGACGAAATCAGCCCTGATGGTAAAATCCAATTTATGGATGTGGCAAACAAACTCAAGAGTATTGCCTTGGAACACTTGGAATATTCAAATAACGCAATTGAAGAAATTGATTTTTATTCTTTATATGAACCTTTTGCCTATGTGGAAATTATCCGAGAAAAAGAATCCTTGGATAAACGATATATCCTCATCGAGATGGGGTTATCTGAAGAAGAGACGCGTCTCCTTAATTTCATAAAAGAGACACTCGAAGATTTTTTATTTATAACCGAAGATTTTGATGCAAAAGGTAACTGCAAATACCTCAATGAAAAAGTCGATTTAATCATAAATGAGTACATGCTTAATATCGATCCTCTGTCAAAGGAAAAAATAATGTATTACTTGGAAAAAGAATCAATTGGTCTTGGGAGACTCGACGTGCTCATGAAAGATCCAAACATCGAGGATATCTCTTGTGATGGGTCTGATGTATTTATTTTCTTATATCATCGTCGATATGGTTCTTTAAAAAGTAACGTAATGTTCAAATCGGACGACGAGCTTAGTGCGTTTGTAGTGAAGCTTGCGCAGAAATGTGGCAAACATATCTCTATTTCAGAGCCGATGTTAGATGCGACCATCCCTGATGGATCCCGGGTTCAGATGACGCTGGGTACAGAAGTCACCACAAAAGGATCCACGTTTACTATCCGAAAGTTTAGTCAAAATCCATTTTCACCGCCAGATCTTATTGAATTCCATACAATGTCATCTGAAATGGTAGCGTATATGTGGCTTGCAGTTGAAAACGGTGTGAACGCGCTTATTGCTGGTGGGACTGCTGCGGGTAAAACATCCACGTTAAATGCTATCTCCTTGTTCATTCCACGGGAATCCAAGATTGTTTCTATTGAAGAAACCCGTGAGATAAATTTACCACATCCAAATTGGATCCCTGGCGTTGTTAGATCTGGATTTGGTGATGTTGTTGGGAATAAAGTCATCGGTGAAATTGACTTATATGATTTAATGAAAGCTGCGCTCCGGCAGCGCCCCGAGTATATCCTTGTCGGAGAAATTCGTGGGAAGGAGGCGTATGTGTTGTTTCAGGCGATGGCAACAGGGCATACAAAGTATTCAACGGTTCATGCCGATTCTGCCGAATCTCTGATTCATCGGTTAGAGGGAAAACCAATTGAAATTCCACGTATCATGTTGCAAACATTAGATATCGTCTGTATCCAGGTCATTTCTCGTGTGAAAAATAAGCGAGCACGTCGGTGCAAACAGATTATCGAAATCATTGATATCGATCCGACAACAAAGGAGATTCTCACCAATGAAGTCTTTCATTGGGATCCGATCGAAGATAAATTTATTTACTCAGGAAAAAGCTACATTTTAGAACGAATCAGAGGAGAGAAAAGCATCAATCGAGAAGGTATGGTCAATGAAATCAAGAATCGAACGGCATTGTTGGATTGGATGAATAAGAACAACATCCGAGACTTCAAGAAAGTCGCGACTTTAATTGCTCGCTACATCGATAACCCTGCAGATGTCATGAAGAAAATATGGAATGAATCATGATAAAAAAAATTATTGAATGTCCCAAATGTCATACGAAAATTTCTTCTGAAGGTGAACCAGGTCAAACTTTGAAAGTCGAATGTATACAATGTGGGACAAAAGGTATAGTTGTTTTTAGTCCACATGAGGTTTCCCTTGATGAAAAAAACCTCGTAGAAATTGATTTCTATCCGGTCATTGAACCATATGCCTATATTAAAATATTGAAAGATAACACATCTCTTGATAAATTCTACAAAGTGATTGAACCGCAATTATCTGACGTAGAACGTACCTCAATGAATTTTATACAGAATGAATTGATGAAATCGATTGATATTCGTTTAGATGAAATGGATGTTAAGAAAATCGAACCGTTTCTTATAGAGCGAATTGATCACATCATAAAAGATCATGAGCTGAAGATAGACGAGGTACTCAAAACTAAGATTCTATATTATGTCAAGCGGGATTTTTTGTGGTATGGAAAGATCGATCCGCTGATGCGTGACCCAAATATTGAGGATATATCATGTGATGGTTCTCGTCTGCCTATTTTTTTGTTTCATCGGAAATATGGTTCTCTGAAGAGTAATGTTCAATTTTCTGATGAGGTTATGCTGTCGACGTTTGTGACTCAGCTTGCGCAGAAATGCGGCAAACATATCTCTATTGCAGAGCCAATGCTGGATGCGACTATGCCTGATGGATCTCGTATTCAGATGACGCTGAGTAAAGAAGTTACTACTAAAGGTTCAACATTTACTATTCGAAGGTTTCGTTCTGATCCGATTACTGCAACTGATCTGATTATGTACAAAACCATGTCTTCTGAGATGGTTGCATTTCTGTGGCTTATAGTCGAAAACGGTATCAGTGCGCTCATTGCTGGTGGAACTGCTTCAGGTAAAACATCCACGTTAAATGCGATCTCATTGTTCATTCCACGGGAATCCAAAATCGTTTCTATCGAGGAAACAAGGGAAATTAACTTACCGCATCCAAACTGGATTCCTGGAGTGGTTCGATCTGGATTTGGTGAAGTGATTAATGATAAACTTGCAGGTGAGATTGATCTATATGATTTAATGAAAGCTGCACTCCGGCAGCGACCTGAATATATCATTGTCGGAGAAATTCGTGGAAAAGAAGCTTATGTATTGTTTCAAGCGATGGCAACAGGGCATACAACGTATTCAACGGTTCATGCCGACTCTGCTGAATCGCTCATCCATCGGCTAGAGGGAAAACCAATTGATATACCACGAGTCATGCTGCAGTCACTGGATATTGTGACAATCCAGGTGCAAGCTGAGGTAGGTCATGAGCACGTCAGACGATGTAAACAAATTGTGGAAATCGTCGATATTGATCCAGTCTCAAAAGAAATATTGACAAACGAGGTATTCCGATGGGATCCAGCAAAAGACGAGTTCTACTACTCCGGGAAAAGCTATGTACTGGAACGTATACGAGGCCAGCATGGGATGAGTAAAGAAGAAATGATGTTTGAACTCAAACGACGTATCCAGGTTCTCGAATGGATGAAAGACAATAATATTCGAGCGTTTAAAGACGTAGCACGGATAGTAGCATCTTATTTAGAATCACCTCAAGAAATCTTGGAAAAAATCAGTAGAAGAAATCAATCTCAAAAAGAACAACCAGAGACTGTTGGAATAGAGGTAATGGTTGAAAAACAAGATAATATAAAATTGGGAGGGTCATCTGAAGATATCTTTCATGTTAATAGACAAAAAAAAGAGGGTTTGTAAGGAGGGATACCTATAACACTCACAAAATATCAACGCATGAGTTACAAATGGTTTGGGCAATTTGGAGAAAAAAAAGCAAATCAACACCTGCAAAAGACATTACAATCAGCTCATATGGAAATTCGTGCAGGAGCTTATCTTTCATATACACTTCTTAGTACCATCATCGTGCTTCTCGTTTCCTTTATTATGGTCGTATCATTAGTTTTCCTTGTTTTTCCCCTCATAAATGTTGTATTAGATATCGGACTGGTAGTATTTTTCCTACTCATACCGGTATTTATCAGTGTTCTTACCTTTGTGATTTTATTATATTTACCAAAAAGTCGAGCCAAAACACGTAAGAAGAAGATAGATCTCAATCTAGCCTACGCAATCAACTTCATCTCCGCGATGGCATCTGCTGGTGTAACACCAACAGAGATTTTTAAAAGCCTCTCTAAACAGGAAGTCTATAGTGAAGTGAAGAATGAATCCGCATGGATTTACCGTGACGTTAGTTTGCTTGGTTTTGATATTATCACCGCGATTAAGAAAAATATTGAGCGTACGCCATCACAAAAATTTCAGGAATTTCTTCAAGGGATGGTTGTAACTGTAACTTCTGGTGGCTCGCTACGAACATATTTTATGAATAAAGCTGATCAATACTTATGGGAAAATCGAAACACTCAGAAACAACTCCTGGAAACCCTCGGTATTATGGCTGAAAGCTATGTTACTGCTGCTGTTGCTGGTGTTTTACTACTGCTAATTGTCATCCCTCTTATGATGATTATCAGTGGTGATTGGAACGCAACATTCCTTTATATTTTAATTTTGATAATCATTCCCCTGATTCACGTTGGATTTTCTGTGGTAATTCGTACAATGTCTCAGGAGACATAATGATGAAAAAAAATATTAAAAAACCAAAAAATAGTTACATTAAAAATATCATCATTACCAATAATCTGAACAAATTTATCGTTAATGTTGTTACTGGCATATTAGTTTCTATTTTCGTTCTTCTCGGTGTGCTCTCGCTGCTAGGTATTTTGAAAGGCTTTGGTAGTTTTATCGATTTCTTTGTTTTTGCGTTGCTTTCTGGAACCGGTGTGTACGGAACGTATCAAATGTTACGCGCACGAAGAATTTCGAAGATTGATTTGATTTTTCCTGATTTCATTCGGGATCTAGCAGAGTCACGACGAGCTGGAATGACATTCACCAAGGCAATACTCTTTGCATCAAAAGGCCAGTATGGAATCCTTACACCAGAGATTCAAAAAATTTCTCAACAAGTTTCCTGGGGTGGCAACATAAACGATGCGCTACTTGCTTTCTCTCAGCGTGTACACACGAAAACAATTCAAAGAACAATTACACTAATTATCGAAGCCAGTAAAAGTGGAGGGAATGTCGCAGATGTACTCGATGTCGCGGCAAAGGATGCGCGAGAAATTAAAATGCTTGAGGCGGAACGAAAGACAAACATGGCGTCCTATGTCGTTGTCATCTATGTCGGAGTATTCGTCTTCTTAGCAATCGTACTAATATTATTGACCAGTTTTGTTCCTGCAATGGTGGGAGGTGAAGGTTCACAAGGCCTGTCAGGTATCATGGGTGGAGGACATACAGCCTCACAAATGGAAATCACCAATGTTTTCTATCTCGCGTGCATTATCCAGGCTTTTGGATCTGCATTAGTTGCAGGTGTCTTTGAAAATGGGCGATTTACTTCTAGTGTCAAGCATATTTTTATCATGGTTCTTTCTACATGGCTGATGTTCAAACTCACAACGGGGGTTTAAATGAACAGAGCGAGGAAATCACAACTAGCTCATATGCAAAATAAAGCAGTTTCTGAAGTCCTGGGAACTATCATCTTATTGTCGATAGTCAGTACGTTGTTTACCGTTGTAGCTCTTTCTGTATTTAATTTTTTACCAATGAATTCAACGCCCTCCGCTAATATTATCTGTCAAGTGAATGGAGATAAAATAATTCTGACTCATTTGGGTGGAGATGCATTAAGTTTAGATACAAAGATTGGTTTTACTACTAATCTTGGGTCAACAAAGTATATCGTTGTAAGAGATTATTTGAATACAACTGAGAAAATAGATGGATGGAGTGTAGGAGAAAAAATTGTTTATTCGAACTTTAGTTTATTAGAAAGTCAAATACATGTGATGATTATTGATCAATCAAGTAATTCATTTGTACTAGAATCCACGGCTACATTAGGGAACAAAATCACTGTTACTACCTTGGATGTTACAGCTATCAGCTTAACTTCAGCGAAATTGTGGATGAGTTATGATTTTCGCACACAGTCCGGGTCTGTAAGATTCACCTATCGTTCCAGTGATGGAGGGTGGATAAATACCTCATGGTTTCCAAAATCAGGGTCAGGATCCTATAATAGTATTATTAGTAGTCTATCGCCTATGAAGCTGTACTATTTTAAAGCTCAACTTTTGAATGATTCTGCGATACTTGATGGTGGACAGATGTCATTTACAACCTTATGTCCACAAATAAATACATGGGTAAATACGATTAGCCCATATAGTATATCTATTAATCCGTTGACGATCACTGCCACTGGGGATTCTGGTTTAGATGATGTGACGTTGTATTATCGTTGGAGTGATGATAACGTTAGTTGGAATGGCGGATTACATGAAGTAAACGACTCCGTTGATAGTAATACGAGTAATGCAGATGGTATCGTGGATAAAGGATTAGAAACCAATTTTCCAAATTGTCAAGGAATCATCAGAGATAGTATTGTCATGGTGATTCAAGAAGCTAACGATGGAGGTCAAATCCATAAGACTGCTGTTCAGGGAAACACGTGTAATGTCGACGGCAGTGCAGACATGGGGACGGAGACTAACTTTGCCAAGGCACAAGGGATTGCCCCTGATACAAATGTGATGACAATCCAAGAGACAGACCTGGGGGGGCAAATCCATAAGACTGCTGTTCAGGGAAACACTTGTAATGTCGACGGCAGTGGAGACAAGGGGACGGAGACTAACTTTGCCAATGCACAAGGTACTTCCCGTGACACGAATAACATGGTGATTACTGAAGTAACATCTGGTCTTCCAGCAGTCAGCGAAAACCTGTATGTTGATGGTTTTACGTCCACCACGACTGGTTGGAGTTCGGTTGGTTCGTCACCCTATCTTGGGGCTGTTGATACAACTAACTATATTTATTCTACTACAAACGGTGCGGTTGAACGATGGTTCACATTCGCAAACACTGCATCAAGAGGAGATAACCTAGATGTAAATCTGGCTATTTATGTCACCAATGGTAACGGGTGGGATGATGTGACCTGGGGTATTGACACGAATGGAGATAACATTGCCGAGTATACGGGAACATTTTCTAATCCAACCTCCGGCTGGTACACCGCTACCACAGTGTTGGCCACAGGAGCACAGGTGAATGCTTCTCGAGTCTCATTCACATATGTACGAGCATATTCTTCAGGAACTGGCACTCGCATCGATGCAGCACGATTAGAAGTCACCCGTACCGCAACAATAAACAATCAGATTGATTTTGAATACCAATGGACAACAGCTAACTTCAGTGATGCGACTGAGTATTTGTGTTTCTATGTGACGTCACATACTGGTTCTGAGACCCTCAACATTAACTACAGGAATGGAGCATCCTGGACAAGCCTTGGAACAATCACAACAACTGGTTGGAAGAACGTGACTGCAACTGGTTTGACGTCCGCTACATACACAATTCAGTTGGTTGGAGCAACGGAATCAGGTGACACTTCTCAGGACATATGGAGCATCGACTGCATCTTCCTCAATACATACAACGCATCAAACTGTCAAATTAATTTCGAGTATAACTGGTCAAAAGCTAATTTCAGTGATGCGACTGAGTATTTGTGTTTCTATGTGACGTCACATACTGGTTCTGAGACCCTCAACATTAACTACAGGAATGGAGCATCCTGGACAAGCCTTGGAACAATCACAACAACTGGTTGG
>CABMCU010000118.1 GCA_902384685.1 uncultured archaeon
GATTGAGAAATATGAAGAAAAACCAAAAATCACCTATCTCGTTGGGACCGGTATATGCGTTTTCGAACCTGAAATTTTTCAATTTATTAAAGCTGGGGAACGCACAGATCTTCCGGATTTATTGAAGAGAATGCTTGCTGTTGGGAAAAAAGTAAACGGATATATCCACGAGGGATATTGGTTCGATATCGGAAGACCTGCAGACTATGAGGCAGCCTGTAAGTTTGTAGAGACACATAAGGAATGGTAATCGATTGAAATTAAAAGGTATAAGTGCACTTGTCACTGGTAGTAAAGGATTTATCGGAAGTCACCTGGTCAGTTCATTGAAAGAAAACGAGGTAGTTATCGAAGAGATTGATATTAAAAATGGTATAGATTTAACAAATTGGGAACAACTTCATGGTTTTATTAAAAATACATTTACAATTGATATGATATTTCATCTCGGAGCAATTGTTTTTGTACCATATTCTTTTGAAAATCCAAGAATAACATATGTTACTAATGTTGTTGGAACGTTAAACCTCCTTGAAATCGCTCGAATGTATGATATTAAAAAGTTTATTTTCGCAAGCACCTATGTCTATGGTCAACCACAGTATCTCCCTATCGATGAACATCATCCAATCCAGGCAATAAGTCCATATAATAGAAGTAAAATTTTAGGAGAAGAATTATGCAAAGGATATCACCAAGATTACGGATTACATTGCATTATTTTGCGTCCTTTTAACATCTATGGAACAGGACAGAGCAAGGATTTTTTAATACCATCGATTATTGCTCAGTTAGCATCTAAAAAAATTACTTTAGAAAACCCTGATCCGATGAGAGATTATGTCTATATCGATGATGTGATCTCTGCATATATGAAAGCTGCCACATATGATGGGAAGGGAGTTGAGATTTTCAACATAGGCACAGGAGTGAGCTACAGTGTTAAAGAGATTGTTGATAAAATCATCAACCTGGGTCAAATGAACGATATAACGGTTTCCTATACACATAAAATTAGGGAAAATGAAATATCGAATATCGTTGCTGATATTCAAAAAGCAAAGGAAAAGTTAAAATGGCAACCAAAAATGGATATCGATAGCGGTTTGTCAACAATGCTAAAAGAAAACACCTTATGAAGAATTCGCCATTTCCGAAAACAATTTTTTTAACGTTTCTGTTCTTTTTTCCTTAGGAAATGAATTTTTAATTCTCTCTCTTGCTTTTTTTCCTAGCTCATTTGTTGAATCCAAAGCTTTACGAATCATATCTGCAGTCTCTTTTTCATCCCCATATTCGACATAAAAACCTGTATCGCCGATAACAGTCATCACCCCGGCAGCACTGCTTCCAACAGGTATACATTCACAAAGCATTGCCTCACATAACGCAGTTGGTAATCCTTCTCTATAAGAAAGTTGACAATAGACCTTTGCTTTTTGATAATAATTAAGAATTTCATTATCAGGCAGAAACCCAGTGAATACGACATTATTCGATGAAATTTTTTGCAGGTATTCTTTTGCTTCATCTTTTACATTGATAGCAATAAATTGTATCTCGGGTAAATATACTGCAGAACGAACAAAAGTTTCTAATCCTTTTATTTTTACATTGAGGAGAGTTTTCGCTCCTGCGACTGTGATAACAATATTTTCTTTTTTTTCCCAAGGGGTCCAATAATCAGGGTCAAAACCTGTTGGAACAAATTGGATACCATCACCCTTTATTTTAGCATATTTTATGATATCATCTTTTAAAAAAGGTGCTACAACAAGTATCTTATCTACATGTCTATAGACAAATTTTACCGGCATTCTATCTTTGAATTTTAGGAATGCCCCATAATTTATCTCTGGGAAATAAGATGCATCCCATCCTCCAATCATAACAATTGATTTTTTTCTAAATACATTTGAAAAAAAAACAGCACATGCCGCGGGAGCTCCCGCGAACCAACAATATGTTACATCTGATTTTCTTACATTTTTTATTAAGATTCTAAGAAATTTTATCCACTTTGATACTTCTAATTTTCTTGGTGGATCTACTACGTTTATTTCGAAGGTCTTTTTTAGACGGACATAATCTTCTTTTATGAAAGAATCGTCAGGGTTTCCTACGAAACATATTGAGGTCATTTTATTTACCGTGTGAATCATGAATTGATGTTCATCTGATTAAATTTTCCAACATGCCTTCGCTTTAAAGAATCATATCTATTACATGCCTGGGACTCGATGTTGATACCTACATTATGAACCAAGATGTTTGTTAAAGAAGTAAAAATGTATGTTTTGAAATGAGTTTTATCTAATTTGTCTCTCATAGCTAGGGTTGGTGATTACTGCCGAATGAGAAATGGTATGTACACTTAGCTATATCTGGGGTTTTATCTTTTTATATATATCTCTTAGAACTCTATAGATTGAATGTGTTTCATAGGATGGATAATCATAGTAGCTCTTGTTCGGCAATTTCATATAGGCATCAAATTCTTCTTTTGTAATATCGAATTTTTTACATACTACCTCTATCATTTCTTTCAGTTCTGAATCGGTAAACAACGGTTTTTTTAATATCTCTAATGCTTCGTCGCGTGTCATCTGACCTGTACAGATAAGATCTGATAAATGCATCTTACGTTTATCATAATTGAATTTTGTTGGTAAGATGTATGCTTGGACAAAAAACGTATAGATAGATTCAGCATGTTTCGTGATATAATTCTGCCATCCAAATTCTTGTTCTAGGAAAGAAATAATCTTTTTCTTATCGTACTCTGGAACATAATTAAGGATCCTGATGATTTTGATTCCCTTGAAAAGTTGTTGTGATGCGAGAGCATACATGCTTAAATGGGGAAAACTGGTAAGTTTTCTGGTGCCAAATCTCTTTTGCATTAATCTGACGTACCGCCAATCATAATGCCCATGAGACCAGGTAGGTACTGTGATATTTTCCGTGATAAAATTATGCCCACTGATGATATATTTCACATTGCATTCTGCTGCCACATTGTACAATGCAGCGAGGAGCCCATGGTCTGTTGGTATCTCAAGGTCTGGTGTCGATGATTTCAAAAAAGCAAGTTGCAAATCTTTAAATTCCTCCCAATCAACATGCATAGTGTGTAGTTTTATATTTAAATTTTTTGTAACTTTCTGAATTGTGTGATAAAAAACGTGAATAAAACAAACAACATCCTCTCATTCAAATCAGCTTTTTATCTGGGAGAATCATCCTTGTGAGTACCACAGAACAGTTGAATACGACAAAGCCAGACGATGTGGTGGATGTTTACGATAGTTTCACCAGTAGAAACCATATGACTGCTGAAGCACTCCTTATTAGTGAACAATATAAATACAATCTGATCTTTGTTCGATCCCTGCCAGCGATCTCGTTCGCGTTGTATCTGTTTCTTAGAGCCTATCGATTCAACACAACTACCCGTCGTTTTAAAAGGAGGAAGCACCATGCCTGATTGGATCACCTATACCCTGATTGGATGGATCACCGGGAAAACCACGAAACAGGACGTCGCCCTGGTCGTTATCAGCGCCCTCATCCCATATCTCGTGAAGATAACCCTCATGTTCACCTGACTTGGACTAAATGATCATCAGTTCTTTGAACCCCTCCGTACCCCTATCGGTGCAGTCCTTGTTGTCGACATCATCGCGGTTTTCTTCCGGGACATCCAAAAAACATTTGTTCCCCTAGGTATCGGTGTTACGACCCATTTCATCCTCAACTTCTTCCGGGTCAATGTACATAGGGGCATAAAACTGTTGTTCCCGTTCAGCTGGGAGGGATGGCAATGGTATCTGATCCGATCCGATGACTACGGGGTAACCATTATTGCAATGCTTGCTGCCTTGCTTGTATATGGGATTTACTGGTCTCAAGCGAAGAAAAAGTCTGCTTCCCCTGGTAGTAAAATAAAATAAATGGAATCGAGACCAGCCGTTGTTAGCCTAAACACATTAATAGGTTGTCCATACGAAGGAATGGTTTTTACGAGTTCTTAAGCTACATATAGCGATTCGCAGAGCTCGTCGAGCTCCAGGTAAATAAATACCGGAACTCATAGGGAGAAAATTACCGGTATTTTTTTAGTTCCAATGCCCAGCTTTTTTTTCACGATCTGAAGTAGTCATGAAAACCGATGCATCATACCGCCGTGGGTCATGGCAGTTTCATATAAAATGCCCGATGGATTTAAATCCTGATAATGTCCTTTGAAATAAATCAGGGAAAAGAATATGAAAATTACTGATGCTAAAATAAAAAGAGTATGCGACCTTCGTTATCACAAAGTAAAAGTTATACCAATAGCGTTAAATGAGCACCTTTCCGAAAAATCGGTCAGAACTATATTAGAAAAAAATTATCCAACATATGTGAAAATCCGAGAGATAATTCAACTAGGATATATTCCTTGGGGCTATTCACAATCCTATGGAAAAACGGTTGCGAAAACAGAGAAAAGATATGCTGAGGGGTACGCTCATCAGGATGCGAACTGCAGGGTACCTGAGCACCAACGGTTGCTCAAAAGAATAGGAGAACCCGAGCAAACCATCGAAGCGGATAAGCAAAACAATCAGATAAAAGAGCAGCTACGAGCGCAGAAAGATGAAATTATTGAGGATGCTCTTACAGAAATTGAGAAATTGAACCAAATAATCAAGGAATACGAAAAGAAAGACAAAGACTACGAAGTAGTGATTCAAAATAAAAATCAGGACATACTGTTCTTGAAATCTATCGTTCTCAACGGAATTCAAGGAATTCAAAACGATCTTTCTGGAATAAAAATACAGGTTAATACAGAGATAACAGCAGTTCGAGGAGATATCAGAACCTTAACAAATGCGCACAAACAACTTAATCTTTCATTTCAAAAACATAATACAACCACACTAGAAAAAATCAAACTCGAACAAGAACTACAGACCCTGAAAGAAAAACATAGTAACGATTTGCTGAAATACGGTGGTGTTGCTGTATTAGGCTTTGGCGCTGGTGTGCTCGTTGATCGATGTTGGCCGTCTCTCCTTGATACCTTTATTACCTGGATTAACGGATTAATACGAGATATCACCACTGGGTATACTGGCACCCCGAATCCGCAGCCGGGAGGTGTTCACCCTGATATTCCCTATATGAATAGTGGGGTAAATTCAGGCACAAATACTCCCGGCGTCCTCTGTTCAGGAGCATACCCACCTGCGTATGGTATCGGCACAAGCACGGATTATACCGTTTTTCCAAATACCCAGGATGGACTAATGCAATCTGATATACAAGGAACAAGCGGAAACGTTACCATCAGCACAATTACCTCCGGCACCACCCAAAGTTCAGGGTTTTTCTGTAGCAGTCATTTAGAGATAGGAGTCGCACCACAAGAGACAATCCCTGTCCAAATACCCTCTCCTTTTCAGACCCCTATAAATTATATTTACATCCCTCTTCCATCACCTCTCCCCGACGATCTCTCAAAAATCTATCCGATGAACAAACTGAGACGTTTAAAAGGAACATCGTTTGAGGACGTGATTGAAAAATTATTTAGGAACAGGGGATGTCCAGTGGAACGGCTGTCTTACGGTAATTTTTGTGGAGATCTGATTGTGACATTGAACGGGGTACCGACACTAATTGAGTGTAAACAAAAACCGAAAGTTGGGGTTGATACCATCCAACGAACTTACGCAGCAAAGGACCATTACCGTTACAAAGCAGTGACCCATTGTATGGTTATTACCACGGGTGAATTTACCAAAGAAGCAAGAGAAGAAGCTCAAAATCTTGGGGTGGAACTCTGGGATGGAAAACCACTCTTAGAGGAAATTTACAAGGACCAGTTTTTCTATCTGCCAGAAAATCCAGAGGATTACGATCCCGACAAATGACAATAAGCCCTCTATCGTGTCAAAGAACCAGAAGTCGTTGACACGGTTTTCAAAACCGTTTACCTTTGGTTTACAATTTTTACTATACTGTTGATTGCTACGTCGTATGTTATTGGAAGAACAGCATTCCACCCTGTATCATTCCACCGAGATTCATAGAGTATTGCCCTGTCATACTTCTTCAAGTCTTCAACTTGGACTTTCATCCATTTAGGGTCAAACAGGTAATAGTCATGTCCATCATTGGCTAGAGCATAGATAGGAAACCTTGTTTTTAGAATCTCACGAGTTTGATCTTCCGTTAAGGTAAATCCTTTCTTGTTTCCTTCCTCTGTTTCATTACACCCTCTCTTACCACCACCTGTTATCATCTTCAATTCAAGGATAATCGGGGTACTGCCTTCAACCAGTAAGTCGAACGTTCCACTTTTAAAATTTATCACATTAATTCCTTTTGCATGAAGATCACGAATTACGAGAGTTCTTAGATCCTCTTCATTCATAACGCCTCTTGCCCCTACTCTGTAGTCTTGTAGCGAGTTCTTCCTTTAAAAACGTTTAGCCGACCGTATGCGTTGTGTAATTATCTTTTAAAGACATAGTCCAATGCATCCAACAGGGATGTAGGATGCAAAGGACTAGTCAAAAAAAGGAAATGTGGGAGAGGCATAAAGAAGTTAGTATCAACTGGAAGGACTACGATAAAAGCAGACTCAGTGAATGTAAACGAATCTTAAACCTAAGCAATGTATTTCATGAACTGGACAAACCAGCTCAGCGAAGAGAATTCAAACTCTCTCATCTCACCATTCTTCTCCTATTCAAAATCTTGTTCAGTGTATCGTATCGTAGTATCGCAAGTGCAACAAATGATCTGAGAATATACCAGGCGCTCGGAATGAAACGAGCGCCATGTTACAAGACCATTCAAAACACTATGACGTATCTCGATGAATGGTTCCTCTCCCAGATTAACCGCCTGTTCCTCCAAGACAGAATCATGCTGGGAGGCATCGACTCCAGTGGAATGAAAACCCGCCAGAAAGGAGCATGGATCCAGATAAGGTTCCATAAATATCAGAAAAGGAAAGATTTCAAGAAAATCCACATCTTTGTCGATCTAACTTCAAAGAAAATCATCCATTGTCTGGTAACCAAAGGGACATCATCTGACCACAAACAACTCAAGAAAATACTGAAAGAATGCGACTAGATACGAATCGACATCATCCTCGGTGACAAAGGATACGATACCAGAGAATGTTTCAACGAGATCACCAACTATGGCTCAGTCCCAGGAATAAAGGTACGAAAGAACGCCTCAAGAAAAGCACGAGGTTGCCCGAGCAGACGAAAAGCAGTAATCGCCCAACAGCAGGACAATGATAGTTGGAAAACGAAGGTTCAGGCAACCATGCATTGTGTTGTTGAGGCAGTCTTCTCTGGGATAAAACGGCGATTCGGAGAATATCTTTTCAGCATTAAAGCTCGATTCAGGAATGTCGAAGTGTGGCTAAGGACTATCCTATGGAACGTGCTTATTTATCCGAGGTGAGATAATTACACAAAGCAGTAACTTTCTCTATGTTTTTTACAGAGAGTTCAGTATTCCATTCGTTGTCCAAATGGAAAGCAAACGGGCGTAAACCAAGTGTTTTCACTAGGTATAACACATAGCTGCTGTCGACACCACCACTGACACCCACAATACAATCATACTGCTTGTTCTTACCAGATTCCTTTACTTCTGTAACAATTTTTTGTAGTTCTTTTTCTTTTTCCTCGTTACTGAGATTAATTGGATATGAATTTAGTTTTTTTAAGACACCTGTGCAATGATTGCAATAACCATTTTCATCAAACATTATATCTGGATCTGTTGTATCCATCACACACCGTTTACATATTTTATAACTCATAATAACAACTTACGTAGATAATTAATTAAAACTGCTATATACGGACCATAATAATTAAACATACTACCGGCAGCACAGGCAGTTGCATCAGTATTTATAACTTTTTTTATATCACTCTTAGAACCTGCGACATCAAGGTCAGTCATTGTAAATTACCTACACATTAAAAAACCGCATAAGTTATCTGGTTAATAAATTAATCACTATTCAAAGAGTTAATAAATAATTTATATTTACCGTTCATGATGACAAAGAAAATCGTTGTTGTAGGTATGGGTTACGTTGGTATACCAGCTGCTTGCCTTTTTGCGGATGTAAAAGGGTTTAATGTCATTGGGATTCAGAGAAAATCAAAACGTTCCGGTTGGAAAATAGACTTGCTCAATAGTGGAAAAAATCCGATTGGGGGGGATGAACCAGGTCTTAATAAATTGATTGAAAAAGTCGTAAAGAAAAACACATTTTATGTTACTGATGATTTTAATGAATGTAAAAACGCAGATGTTATTCTAATTGACGTTCAAACGCCTACAGATGAAAAAGGAGTTCCGCATTACGAATCTTTAAAAGAAGTAAGTAAAAAAATCGGTAAAACGATGCC
>CABMCU010000119.1 GCA_902384685.1 uncultured archaeon
ACATACTCTTATGATCATATTTTTAAACCAATTAGTTTTTTCAATTTCATTTCTAAAACTATGATATGTAATAATGATTTTATTGTTTTTAATTTTTAATAAATTTGAAAATAGAAAAATTTTTAATATATGAAGACCAGAATCGTGAATATGTACAATGCCTTTTGTAAAATTAACTATTTTAGGCCATTTTTTTACTAGTGAATCATCAATTTTTTTATGTTTCCCCAAAAATTGTGTTATGTCATAAACTGTACATTTAAAATTATTTTCTATTAATAATTTTGTTAGACGTTGAATGTGAATAGATACACCTCCATATGGTGGAGGATAAGGACCTAATAAAGCAACTTTAATTTCGCGATCTTTCATATTCATTATTTTAACCACAGGAAATAATTTTGGGATTTTCAAATGTTTTAAAACTTTTTTTTATGATTTTTAATACCTTCGTCTAAAGAGCTCCGTCATATAAACCTTACTGGATTTTAATTATTATTGAGAATACAGGGTCGTCTTGCATGACGATATTATCAACTTGAGCTAATTAAAAATTATTGTGTATTTTAATAAATGGAATAAAATTTTTAGTTATATGTTTGTTATATTTTTTTGGTTATTACGTATTTTCTAATGAAATTCAAAAATTAAAATCAAATACTTTATAAAATAGAAATAGATAAGAAGAGAATCGGTATAAGAAACATTATTTAAAAAAAAAATTACGATTAAAATACAAGAAATTATACTAAGGACAAATAAATGAAAAGAAAAATATGTTTTATATCGTTGGGTAGTTATCCATTATTCAGTTCAAATCAAAACTTAAAATATGTAGGTGGGGCTGAAGTAAAGCAAGTTTTAATTAGTAAAGAGCTCGCAAAAAGAGGTTACAATATATCTTTTATAACTTATGACGAAGAGGGAGAAAAAAAAGCTGTTTTCAAAGAAATTAACATCATTAAATCTTTTTCACCATCAAATAATTATAATTTATTTTATAAGGCAAGATTGTTATGGAAATCTCTTAAAAAAGCCAATTCAGAGATTTTCATCCAATCCGGTGGTGTTGCCGGATTTGTAGGTCTTTTTTGTTATATTAAAAAAAAAAAATTTATTAGATGGATAGCTAGTGATAAAAATGTTCTTTTAAATAGAGTAGGAGAAAAAACTCCATTATTTTTAAAAATTTTATTGTATGTAGATATTAAATTATCGAGTATGATTATTGTTCAAAATAAATTCCAAAAACAATTGATAGAAAATAAATTTAAAAAAAGAAATATTATAATAAAAAATCCTATTTATATTCCAAGGGACATTTTTGATAACGGAGAGAAAAAAAAAGGAGATTATGTTTTGTGGGTTGGTTCGATACGAACAATAAAACAACCAGAATTATATTTAAGAATTGCCCGGATGTTGCCAGAATATAAATTTATAATGATAGGGGGAAAAAGTGATACGGAACCAGATTTATACGATCCAATTCGAGAAGAAGCACAAGCATTGCATAATCTTGAATTCTTAGGATTTATCTCATATGATAAAATGCAGAAATATTATGAAGAATCTTTGGTTTTATTAAATACCTCTAAGGCAGAGGGTTTTCCTAATACTTTTCTTGAGGCATGGGTTAATAATACCCCGGTAATAAGTCTTAATGTCGACCCAGATGAAGTGATTTGTAACGAGAAACTTGGATTGCATTCAAAGACATTTGAACAAATGATTATAGATGTAAATACTTTTTTGCGTGATGATAAACTTAGAGATGAAATGGGAGCGAATGGGAGAAAATATGTTGAGGAAAATCACGATATTAAAAAGATAGCAGATCAATTTGTTGACATACTAACCTCTTTCAAAATTTGATCTAAATTGAAAGACATAAAAATTAATATTAAAAGGAGATTAAATATGAATAAAAAAATTTGTTTTGTTGCGTTAGGGAGCTATTCATTATTGACTTCAGATGAAAATTTAAAATATGTGGGTGGATCAGAATTAAAACAAGTGATTATCGGAAGAGAATTAGCTAAACGCAATTTTAAAATAAGTTTTATAACATTCGACGAAAAAAGTGATAAAGAAAATGCCGATGGAATTACGATAATTAAATCTTTTTCCGCATCTAAAAATTTTTCAAATTTTAAAAAAGGATTAATGATTTGGAAGTCATTAAAAAAGGCAAATGCATATATCTATATTCAAGGAAGTGGATCTGAAGGGATTATACCACTTTTTTGTTTTATTCATAGAAGAAAATATATCAAATGGTTAACATGGGACGGAATCTTTTTTCAAAAAAAGTATAGTAATTATTCTATAATAACGAGAGTTTCAACCTATATTGATATTAAGTTATCTCATATTATTGTTGCTCAAAATAACTTCCAAAAAACAAATATCGAAAAAAAATTCAAAAAAAAGTGTATATTAATTAAAAATCCTATAATTATTCCAGATATTACTAATTTTAAGAATAAGGAGAATAAAAATATTATTTTATGGGTGGGTACTATTAAGGCAGTAAAACAACCAGATCTTTTTTTAAAAATTGCGAAAAATTTTGAGGAATTTAATTTTAAAATGATAGGAGGTAAAAATAAAAAAGATGAGAAGTTATATGATAGAATAAAGCAAGAAGCATTGACTATTCCAAATCTGGAATTTTTAGGTTTCGTTCCACACAACAAGATTCAGAAATATTATGAAGAAGCATCAATTTTTATAAATACATCTAGGATTGAAGGTTTTTCTAATACATTTCTTGAGGCGTGGATTAATTGTGTGCCTGTTATAAGTCTTAATGCGGATCCTGATGAGGTGATTTGTAATAAAAAACTTGGATTGCATTCAAAGACATTTGAACAAATAATTTTAGATGTAAATACTCTTTTACATAATGATAATCTAAGAATTGAAATGGGAATGAATGGGAAAAAATATGTTGAACAGAATCATAATATGAAGAAGATAGCTGATCAGTTTGAAAAGTTAATCATTTCTTTGTAAACAATCATTTAATAACAGTAGCAGTTACATCTTATTTTCATATTCATTTCTGGATGAAAACTGCGGTTCTTGGTGATAAAGTATATGATGCTCCATTGATAGTGAATGTTACCGCACCTGTACCGAGGAGGTTAAGATTTGCTGCGACATAATAATTTGTGAATTGCCGAGCATATAATTGAGCTGTTCCACTAACATGGTAGTAATCTCCTATGGGTTTTCCGAGGTTTGTATCCATTTCTGGGTAGTACCCATGGGATGAGTCACTTTTAAAGAATTGCCATGAATAATATGCTTTATTCATGTCTACGACTGCAAAGGAGAAACACGCATAGGTAAATAGCATCCATTGCTTCGCCTCAACAGGATGAGAGTCTGCATTTTCGCATCCGCTGTTGACAGCTATTATATTTCCGAGTTCTGCTTGTTCATGTAATAAGTCTATCGCAACAAGCCCGTAGTTCCAACCATCTGTCCCGTATCCATTTTCATTATATGCTTTATTTTGTCCGTGTATGAAGTGTTCCCAGAAAGAAACATGAGTACTATTTTGACTGTACTGCATGTATTTGTATGTGTTCGGCATTAATATGTAGCTCCCGATGGTCGTCTGCGCGTTTTCTATCAGCTGATACATCGATGTACCCCAATTGCTTAAAACATTTGAAGGGATTTTTGAATATGGGACTGTAAATTCATATCCTTCTGCAACTAAGTCGGTAACAACATCATCAGAAAAGATACCATCGAATTGAGGGTAATTCGTTAATAACTCTTTACATTGTTGGGCATAGTAATTATTCCAGCCTGAATCAGGGTCCATTAAGTAACTAGTGGAATAGCCTGAAGGTTGGACACGATTTCCATTACTGTCATGAACAAACCAATCTTCATGTTGTGTAACTTCATTCCAATCAGGGTACGTAGAACTCATCATACAGGCATCATAATAACCCAAAATTGTTATGTTTGGGTTTAAGGTCTTCACATTTGCTGCAGCAGTTTGATATGATTTGGAACAATCCAACATATCAAAATGACTCGCGATAAATTCTTGATTCGCTGTATTACTCATAGTGGAACTATACGCAATGGATAGTTTTTTTATTCGACTAATATTATTGGTCCATCCTGATTGTCCATAGTGATTTGAAACAAAAATCATATCTAACATGTCAATGTGTCCATTTTTATCAACATCTTCTCGAATCCATCCAGGGTTTCCTGTTTCTCCTAAGTGGTTTGCTATTAGAACGAAATCTATAATGGTACACGAACCATCGCCATTCACATCATAGTCGGGTATTGCTGATGAGACCGATGGAATTAGCTGGAAAATAGGTATACCGAGTAATAATAGAAACATGAATGCCGATCTTTTTTTATCTATATTCGATATTTTTCTTATCTCCATCACTTCCTATTCCTTAGGTAATGTTATTTATTAGCATGAAAATGTTTGTCATTTATTTTATTTAAAGCTACCGTGATAAAATGCCAAACTGGAAAAAATGCCGTTTTGTATCTATTCCCAGCACGAGTATATTCTTCTAAAAATATATTCAAATCATCCTCAATAAATTAAACGATCTAACTTCTATTAATTAACATAAAAAAAGCTTTACTTTAAGTAAATATATTTCCTATAAATGATAACGGAAATAAATTTGAATCAGATTTAAACATATTTAAACAAATGATAATAAAGTGAATACTCTATTAAATTATGATAATTTGAAAAAGGAAACGTTAATGAATGAAAAAATTATCTTTAACATCATTGTGATGTGATGAAAATTATTAATAAAACTGTAAAATTAATATTGAAAATTTTAAATTAGGAAATATTATGTCACTGAATAAAATGAAGAAAGAATAAGAATATAGTTGGGAATTTATCGTAGAAAGTTTAGAAAAAAATATATTATAATTATAACACCAGTGAAAGTAAGAATATGAATAAAAAAAAGATATCAATCATAATATTTTTCTGGAGTATTATTCTTTTTTGTTTAAATTTACAAATTAATTTCTCAGAGGATATTAAGATAATGATTTTTTGGACATCAATAATTTTTATGCTTGGAATTATTCTCTATCAGATTTTTTATCTTAAAAATACCCGATTTGTCCTAGTTGAAATTATCATCTTTTTTTTCATATTACATCTATTGTATCAAATAAGTTATTATGGGTTAGCTGAAAGTGATTCCTATAGGGATTATGATTTCTTAAAAACAATTATTAACAGCCATCATATTATTATTGGACCAAATAATTCTGATGTTGCCGGGTGGCCATTATTACATATTTTCACTTCTTTTATCACAATTATCATTAAAATAGACCCTCTGATAATAGCAAAAGTTCTCCCGTCATTTATTGAATCAATTATTGCTATTTCTATCTTCTTGTTAGTAAATACTCTTTATAAAAATGAAAAAGCAGCGTTAGTATCATGTTTGATAGTTAGTACTATCCCTAAATTTGTGAGTTTCGAATCATTTTTTGTAAGAGAAAGTTTTGCTCTTTATTTTTTTATTTTCTTTTTTTATATATTATATATTTCTAGACAAAGGGATGATTATCGTTTTTTAGCATTATCAATTATTTTAATTCCTATAATTGTACTCTCGCATCATTTTACCTCTTTTATGCTTATTATATTGCTACTCATTTTTATTATTGCTTCAAAAATAATTCCCTTTTTATTTAGGAGTAATGCAAATATCGACTTAAAGAAAATAAATATTAATACTTTTTTTATATTATTACTAGTAGCTATACTCTTCTACTGGTGCTATTTTACGCCAGATATATTGAAAAATTTTTTTCAAATTTATTACGAAGCAACTGGAATGAAAGAAGTTGTTAGTTATGGACAACAAATTGGCATAGGCCAAACGATTGTCACTCTACGAGGCAATATCCTATTTTATGGTTTTATTTTCTTCAATGGAATTTTGTCTTTATTCTTATTGATAGCAATATTATTGAAAAAACAAAAACATTTAATTGAAAATGTTTCCTTTACGTTTTTCTTATTTTTTTGTCTATTTGTTAGTAGCTTATCTTTTTTTGTTATAGGTTCGATAATTTTTCCGGATAGATTACTACCATTTGGTTGGCTCGTAGGAGCAATTCCTCTTTCTTTTTTTATCTTCAATTTGAAGAATATTAAGTTTAAAAAAATAATTGTTTTTGTTATAATTTCTTTTTTAATTTTTAATATCTACAATATTGATCCTAAATATTATACGGGGAAAGGACCTTTAGATGGAAGAGCTTCTGAAAAAGAATACGCAATAGCAGAAACAATCAATATCTCACACCCATATTATGGATATATTGGTGTTTCTGATGCTATTTACGATATACAGAGATTTGAATTTAAAAATGGAGGGATGATAAATCCTATTTCAACAGCGGATTTTTTAAATAAATCTACTTTAGCTATCATTTATAAAGACTTGTATTTGCACGTGTTAGAAACTGAAAAAATAAAATCATTAACATCATATAAAAGAATTATAACTGTATTGTCATACGAACATTTTAATGATATTAATAAAATCTGTGATGTTGGTGATGTCTTTATTTTAACATGGAAAAAATAATGTTTATAAAACTAACATTTTCTAATAAAATTTTATCGTTTATACATATGTCTTATAATAGCTAAGATTATAACATAAATTTAGCTCAATATGATGAATTCTAGTAATAAAATTCATTTTTTTTTGTTTTTTTTGAAGATATTTTAAAGTTACATTTAATGTTTTTAATTAGTAAAACAAACAGAAAATAAACGCTTAAGAAAATAATTTTAAGAAAAAAAAGTTGAAATTCATTTTTATGATTAGATAACGAGTGATTCGATTGAGATATACTTAAAATAAATGTTAAAAATCTACAACGGGTTTAAATATTAACCAGAGTTAAAGGAATTATGAATAAAAAACGATGGTTGTACAGTATCCTTCTATCAATTTCTATTTTATATTTTATTTACCTTGTAATAGGATTCTTTACCGAAGGAAAATTTTTTTATCCCAAATCATTTAACATGAAATTGATTTTTTGCGGATTGACTGCTGTTATCATAATCCTAATTTTATTTTTATTTTCCATGGATAGATATTCAGTTCATAAGAAAATTGGATTTTTTTCAATAAATATTCATATTATTGAAGCAATGCTTATAATTATTTTGATCATATTTATTTCTGCTCTTGGTGGATTGATAGTTTATGATTATTACTTCTTATCACAAAAACAAGAAGATTATTTTTCGATTGGAATTTATTTATCGGTATCAATTGAACCAATAAATTTTTCTGGTGAATATGTGAACAATCCTGTTTTAACTAAATTTGATATATTAGGTACATCGGCCGAATTTATCGCAGATCCTTTTTTAATTCATGAAAATAGTACTTTTTATATGTTTTTTGAAATTTATAGTTCCATTACATCTCAAGGTGATATAGGTTTAGCTGTAAGTAATAATGGGATCAATTGGTCGTATAAACAAATTGTTCTCGATGAGTCTTTTCATCTTTCATATCCTTGTGTATTTAAATATAATAACCAATATTATATGATCCCAGAGACGGCAGCAACACATTCTATTCGATTATATCAAGCTCATGATTTTCCCTATAACTGGTCATTTGTAAAAACCTTGATTGGTGGGAGAGATTTTGTTGATAACACCATTTTTTATTATAATAATACATGGTGGTTATTCACAGAAACAAAAAATGATCATAGTTTACATCTCTATTTTTCTGATTCACCAGTAGATATCTGGTTAGAACATCCTCTTAGTCCAATTATTTCACAGGATGCAAATATCTCTAGACCTGGAGGAAATGTCATAGTGTATAACAATCGAATTTTTAGATATGCACAGGATGATTATCCTTCTTATGGGGAACAAGTATGGGGATTTGAAATAACTGAACTGACCAAAAAAGATTATAACGAAAAGAGAATTAGTAATAAACCAATCTTGAAAGGTTATGACAATTGGAATAAACTTGGGATGCATCAGATTTCTATTTGTAAAATTGATAATAAATGGATTGCAGCTGTTGACGGTAAGGGCCACCCTTGAAAATATGAGTTGGAAATTAAATCAAGAACCGGGTTAATATATGAACAAAGTTTTATTATTTTACTAAGGACTGTGTGTATAAATATTTACCACTTAGAGTATTTTGTATGGTATCAACAAAATCCCATATTATTTTACAATCTGATCCCATTTGAACTCTTATTTTTTTCTCAATTTCATTTTTTTCAAATTCTGGTAAACCTTTATCTAACACCGTAATTATTCGTATGCGATCAAAATCCTCTTGAATTATCTGAAATTTCTTAATATAACCTTTATTAAGTAAAACACCTATAAGATGAACAAAAAAATAACCTATTACAATAGATCCATCTTTTTTAATAAATTGCTCTTCAAAGCGACCAGATATCCTTTTTATGCAAGGCAAAAAATTTCCACAAATGCATTTTTTTGGTCCAAGTACACCTAAATCTCCGAGTTCATATCTAATAAAAGGCATTGAATAATTATGAAGATTCGTGACAATTATTCGCCCTTCTTGACCCTCAATAACAGGATTATTATTTCGATCAATTATTTCAAGAAAATTGTTAAAAGAAAAAATATGGATAAGACCATACTTGCATTCTCCTGCAATAGAAGCCGTCTCTCTAGAACCATAAGAATCGTATACTTTTGTTCCGAATGCAGTTTCAATTTTTTCTCTCTTCTCAGTAGTTAAGGTCTCTGCAGAACTAACAATCTTTTTTGGTTTATAAATATTCAAATTTTTTATTTCGGAAAATTTAGCTAATTCATATAATGAATCTGCATATCCCCTAATAAGGTCTGGTTTATAGGTATTAATAGTCTTAATATATGATAATAAATTATTTTGATCCATCTTAAAACTATTTAAGATAAGAGTGTTTTTAAACCAATTACTTATTTTATTTTTTAACCCAATACTCCCCTTGAATAAATCTTGTGGGGATCCCCAAAGATATATCTTTTTGACATTACTTTCATCAATATCAACAATGTCCTGATAATAATATTTTTCTGAAGCCGTATACCATTTTTTGTAATTTTTGTCCTGAATGAACATTGTTGGCTCTCCAGTAGAACCACCGGAATAATTACGATACCATCTTCTGTTCATATAATCTTTTGATAACAATTCCTTCTGATGTTTCATTAACAATTCTTTCGTGAGTATAGGTATTTCATGAAATTTTTCCAAATTTACTTTTTCATTTTCAACAATACCGATTTTATTAAAAATATCTTGATAATAAGAGACATTGTAGTAAGTATGTAAAATTAATTTTTTAAGGTATTGTTCATGAAAATTTAATAAATCATTTTCATTTTTAATTTGTTTAATTTTTTGATATTCCTTATTAACTGAGTCCCCTTTTAACCATAATATAAAATTTCTAATACTCTTTTTCATATATCGCATCAACCTCGTGAGATATAATTTATTTTTTTATTTTATCGAATAATCCTTCCATTTTTTCGAATAATTTTTTTAATTTAAATAATTCGAAAATTGTTCGTAATTCCTGTCTTGTAAATCCTCTTTGTAAAAGAAGCAAACAAAAATAGATAATAATCCCGATAATTATAGCTATTACGATTCCTAATATATTATCTGGATTAAAAATCCAAATACATAATGACATACCAGTAGCTGCTAAAATACACTTAGTAATGAATCGAAAATTAAGATTAAACGGAAAATAATGCCGTGAAGAATAACCTATAATAATTGTCAGTATGATATAGGCTATGAGAGTTGTAACTGCAGCAGCTACTATTCCATAAAGAGGAACTAATAGTATATTTAATAGGAAATTCGTTAAAGCACCGATTATAAATGCTATAATAAATATCTTACGACGTTTAAATATCAACAGAGAAACCGCAAAAATCTGTTCCATCCCCCAAAAAACAATACCTATAACCACGAAAGGAATTACATATACTCCATCAGATATATATTTTGATGTAGTCATACTCAGTAATAATGGTCTTGCTAGAATAGTTAAACCAAAAGCAGAAGGGATCGAGAGCATTAACAAATATTTCCAGGAATATGACAAATACATTCTCGCTTTGTTAACCATACCATTATCATATAAAGCATAGATAGTAGGTTTTAACATATACACAAGGTATGAACTTAAAACCAAAGGAATTACTCCGATTCCATATGCTGCAGAATAAATCCCGACTTTCTCGGCACCCATAAAAAATCCAACAACATAACGGTCACTTATCTCGATAACAAATTGAGCAAGTGTGATAGGAATCAAAGGCAGACTAAATAGAAGATATGGTTTTATTAATAAAAAATCTGGTTTAGCAAATCCTGCATAAGAGAAAATTAATAAAAGCATTATTATCAGAAATACCAATGCTGTAATGGTGAGTGAAAGTATAGCACCAATTAATCCAAATCCGGATAAAATAAAAAAAACTAATAATCCGATTTCTAAAGATGTTTTTCCTATTAAAACTGTAGCATAGTATTTAATTAACCCAAATACTCGAAAAGAACTTAAAATAATTGTATTAACTGAATCTAAAATGATAAATGGTATTACGATTCTAATTAAATATGACGCTGAGGGTTCTTTCAAAATAGTAATTGCAGCAAAATCTGATAAGAAAAAAAGGAAGATTGATATAATAGTTCCAGTAACAAAAACAACAATAACAACGGTAATTACTCCTTGAACAATTTTTTCTTTCTCTTGGGGAGCTAGGAATCTTAAAATTGCATCTTGTAAAGCAAGTAAAATAAAAGGTTGTAAAACTGAAATGGTGACCAATATTAATGCCCAGATCCCATAATCGGATGCACTAAGATTTTTAGTAAAAAGTGGTAGTAGTATTAAACCTTTCATATTATTATAGGTTTGAGACACTCCTACTAATCCGATTCTTTTTACAAATAGTTTATAATCTTCAGTCATTTTTTTTAACACCAACAGAAGAAATTATTTATGATATAAATTATCAACTTATTGAAATGTAAAAAATTATTAAAAAAGAAAATAGTACTCATATATTTCTCTTATAATTTTTGATAAATAATATCCTTTTTTTCTGCTTCATCACTATAAAATCCCCTCACGTCAATTAATATAGGATGAATATTCATTATATCTATTAAATTATCTAACGATATTGTTTTGAAATAATCATGGACTACTGTTATAATAACACAATCTACTTTAATATTATTTAAATTGTCTAAACTTTTTATTGAAAATTTTTCTATTTCTTCTTTACTAATCATGGGGTCATAACCATATATCTCACATTGAAATTCTTTCAATTCTTTGATTATTTCTTTAACGGGAGTTTCTCGTGTATCATCAACATTTTCTTTAAATGTAAGTCCCATAATGAGTACTTTAGATCCTTTGATGATTTTACTTGCCTCATTGAGCGATTTTATCGTTAATTGAGCAACATGTCTCGGCATATAGTCATTTATAGCCCTACCAGCAAGAATCACTTGTGCATGATATCCAAGTTAGTTTGCTTTATAGACAAGGTAATATGGATCAACCGGGATACAATGCCCACCTACAAGCCCGGGTGAAAAACGAATAAAATTCCATTTCGTAGATGCAGCATCTAAAATATCTTTGGTATCTAGATTCATCCTATAAAATATTAATGAAAGTTCATTCATTAAAGCTATATTTAAATCTCTCTGGATATTTTCAATAACTTTAGCTGCTTCAGCGATCTTTATACTTTGGGCTTTATACACTGTAGTTATCTTTCCATATAATCCGGTCAGTTCATTAGCTGATTCTTCATCCATCCCTGACACAATCTTATTAATTTTATCTATAGTATGATTTTTATCTCCAGGATTTACTCGCTCTGGTGAGTAACCAATTTTAAAATCTGTTCCAAGTACCAAACCGGATTCTTTTTCTAAGATAGGAGCCATAATTTCTTCAGAAACACCAGGATATACCGTGGATTCGAGGACGACAATCGCACCTTTTTTAAGATTACGACCGACTATCTCAGAAGCAGAGATAACCGGATTTAAATCTGGTTGTTGAGATTTTGTGATCGGTGTTGGAACTGCTATGATAACAAAATCAGCTTCCTTAATTTTTAAGGGATTTGAAGTAATCTCAAATTTGTTATAATGCTGACTTAATGTTTTTATTTTTTTTTCATTAACATCAAAACCTATAACTTTAAAATATTTTGAAAATTCCACGGCTAATGGTAATCCCACATACCCCAAACCCACTATACATATGATTTTATCGTTTATATTCGTTTTAGAAACCATTTTATTGTCACCTCGATGCCTTCTGTAATACTATACTTGGATTTAAAGTTAAACTTATCTTTCGCACGTGTGATATCAGCAAGAGAATGAAGGATATCTCCACTACGAGGGTTTTGATATTTTACTTCAATATCTTTTTTACATTGCTTAATAATCAATAGAGCTAAGTCATTTATTGAAATGCGTTTTCCTCCAGCTATATTAAAAATGCCAGTTGATAAGCTCTCTGCAGCGAGGATATTTGCATTGACCACATCTTCAATAAATGTAAAATCTCGTGTTTGTTCTCCATTGCCATAAATAATGGGGGATTTGCCATCTAGTACATTAGTGATAAATCTAGGAACCACGGCAGCGTATTCGCTAGCGGGATCTTGCCCAGGGCCATATACATTAAAATATCGTAAAGATATAGTTGGTAAATTATAAATCCGTGTAAAAATTTCACAGTAATATTCTGCAGTAAGTTTGCTTACTGCATAGGGTGATAAGGGATATGGTTTCATATCTTCCTTCTTCGGCAGTGTCGGGGTATCACCATAGACGCTACTTGATGATGCATAGATTACTTTTTTTACATGATTATCTCTGGCAGCTATGAGAATATTTAAAGTACCTTGAACGTTTACTGCATTGGTTTTAATAGGATCTTTTATACTACGGGGTACCGATGGAATCGCTGCTTCGTGGAATATATAATCTATATTTCTGAATGTTTTTTGTAATAATTCCAGATCAGTTATAGTACCATTAATAAATTCTATTTTTTTTGAGATGATAAGATTTTGAATGTTTTTTATGTGTCCTGTTGAAAGATCATCGATTACGATAACATGATTTGTGTCAGCTAATTGTTTGACTAGATTGGAACCGATAAATCCTGCGCCACCGGTGATAATTATGTTTTTTTCTTTCATATTTATCTTCATTTTCTTTAATTCTTATCTCATGCTGATTTAAAAGCCAAAACGGAGGAGTAAATAAATATTTTTGGTATAGATTCTGTACAATATTTTGTGTTTTATGTTATTTCTTCTATTAGAGTGTCTAACGGTTCATTATTGATGCATATCCGTTTCCAAATGGAATAATTCAGCATATTCCAATATGTCATTGCTTTTTTCGATTCTGATGACTGCATTTTACGAATTTCATCTTCATTAAAAATTTTTTTTGTTAATGGTAGTAAGGATTCAAATATACTACCTTTTTGTGCCCACAATTCAGGGTTAATTCCAAAACCGCTTTTCTGACGATTAATAATTTCTTCTGGAATTTCAACCTGATTGGCCACCAAACGCAATATATTTTTTGGTTTTTTTAACTTAATATTCCAGGGTATAGAAAATGCATAATTTATTACATCGATATTTGTAAAAGGATAACAGAGTATTTTATTATCACTTTCTCCGAGTTTTGACCAAATATCTTGGGTGGTTGATGCAGAACTTAAGAATAATAATATTGAAATGATGTCATAAATTGACCGTTCGTGGAATTTAATAATTTCGTTATATCGATTTTTTATAATGTCTTCTTTTGTTTTATTGAAATAATCTGATGTCCATTCTTCACTTCCATACATACCTATTGACCAAACCAGGTTATTTGAATCAGTAATTGGAAAAGTAGATTTTTTATAATTTTCCTGGATAATGACGTAATTTCGCCAATTTTTATTTAGAGCAGATAATAAATATTTTATATAAGTAGATTTTACATATTTTACGAAGAGTTTTAGTATAAAATTTCTCTCAAAATGAAATTGATTATATTGAGTAGTCGTACCAAATAAATCATCTCCGCCCAATCCGGATATTACGATATTGTTGTTTTGGGGGATTTTTTTAAATAATAAATAAATTGGTACAGATTGTAAATGATGGATTGGCAATTCAGCTTTGGATATCGCTTCTATAAATCCGTGCAAATAATCTGTTGAGGTCATATCTAGAAAAAAATGTTTTGTTTTAAAGAGGTACGCTGCAGACGAGGAATATTCTTTTTCTATATTATATTTGGGATTTTCAAAAGGAAAGCCGGTTGAATAAGTACTATTTGTTTTAAAATTCTTTTGGCATATCTTAAATAATATTGAAGAATCTAATCCTCCACTAAACAGGATCGAAATTTTATTATGAGACGGCTCTAATAGTTTTATAGAGTTATTGAGATGATTAAGAGTTTGTCCGATAATAACATTAATATCATCTTTATTTCTTGGTTCAGGGGGCGTAAAGTGGTGAATGCGAGACAAATTAACTTTATTGTTTTCAATTTTTATTTGTAATTGATCTCCACTGCACAGTTGGAAAATATCTTTGTATAAGGTATTCGGCGACATGATGAAACGAAAAACAAAAAACTCAGGAAGAACATCTGTGTTTTCCGCTATCGGAACACCAGCAGACCGCAACATTGAAATATGCGTCGAACAAAAAAACTCTCCCTTGGGATTGATATGATAATAAATCGGCCGACCAGAATCCGTAGACTTAAAGATATTAAATTTATCATTTTTATCGTCATAACTAACCTTTGAAAAAATAATATTTCGAAAATCAGTAGTAGAGATAAGCGGGGATTCAACAACGGAAAAACCATTAGGTTCCGTGATGAAATCGGACAAAAACTTATCTGTAATAACAGTTATTTTCGATGAATGAAGATTAAACTCCTCTACCTTAACAGACTGAAAATTCTGAGCAACGCCATTCTTTGTTATAGAAATAAAAAACATAATAGTAACAATACAAATATAATTTTTCTATAAAAACATATCTATTAGAATCGACACGAGTTTAAGGAATTTTTCATAGCTTTGTTATGAGGAAAAAGATAATTTAGCTTATAAATAATTATATTGTTTCATTTAACTCTTCTAATAAAACTTCAAGTAACTCGTTATTGATATGTAGTCGTTTCCAGATAGAATAATTCAGCATATTCCAATATGTCATTGCCTTTTTCGGTTCTGATGATTGCATCTTACGAATCTCTTTTTCATCAAAAACTTTTGAAATAAGTGGTATCAAAGACTCAAAAACATCGTCCTTTTTTGCCCAACGATCCGGTTGAACACCAAAACTACTTTTTGGACGATTAATAATGAATTTTGGAATTTGAGCGTGGTATGCAAGTTTCTTTCGTAAGTATCCTTCTGGTCTGTGTAATTTTAATTTCCATGGTATAGAAAATGCATAATCCAGAACGGTCTGATCATAATATGGGGTATAAATAATTTTTTTATTTCCTTCACCTATTTTACTCCATATAGATAAAGTACTCTGTTCATCACCAAAAAAAGAATAAAGTGACCATATATCATAGACAGATAGATTTTGAAATTCATTTATAATCTTATATCGTTCTTTGATAATATCATTTTCAGTTACATTGAAATGTTGACATGCCCAATTTTTATTCCCATAATCCATCCAAGACCAAATTGGATTTTTTGGATTTGAGAAAGAGTTCTTTGAAATAGGTTTATTTAGAATATCGACTAAGTTTTTCACTCTTGGAGAAAATTTTGATCCCGTTCTTAAAAGATTAATAGATGGACTTTTTGATAATAATTTAAATAATATTCTATTTTGAATATATAGATAAGAATTACTACCAAAAGTCGTTCCTGCGCCCTGGCCATTAACAATAATTTGTTTTTCTTCGCGGATTCCTTTTTTAAAAAGCAAATGAAATAAAACAGATTGTAAATGGTGAAGGGGTTCCTCAGCATTGAATACTGCTTCTAAAAAACCTATAAGATATTCCTTATTCGTAGGTTCATAGTAATGATGTTTCATACCAAGTGCTTGTGCTGCTGATAAAGAATATTTCTTTTCAAGATCAAATTTAGGATCTTCAAACGGATATCTAGTTGAATAAGAAATTCTTGTTATAGAGTTAATTTTTAAAATAGCAGAAAGAACCGATGAATCTATACCACCACTGAGTAATACTGCCGTTTCATTTTTACGAATTTTTAATTTCTTAATAGATTCTGAAAGATAATCATATAATTTTAAAGCACTCTCTGTGATTGATTTTATTTTTATGTTTTGCGTTGGTGGGTTGTACAGATTTATCGATTTGATATGACATTTACTATCGATTATTTTAATTTGTAATTGTCCGCCACTAAAAAGCTGGTAGATATTCTTGTATAATGTGTTTGGTGGCATAACGAAACGAAAAACAAAAAACTCAGGAAGAACATCTGTGTTTTCCGCTATCGGAACACCAGCAGACCGCAACATTGAAATATGCGTCGAACAAAAAAACTCTCCATTGGGATTGATATGATAATAAATCGGCCGACCAGAAATCGTAGATTTAAAGATGTTAACACTATCATTTTTACTGTCATAAGTGATGTTTAAAAAAATATTATTTCGAAAATCAGGAGTATTAATAAGAGGGGACTCAACAACGGAAAAACCATTAGGTTCCGTGATGAAATCGGATAAAAACTTATCTGTAATAACAGTTATTTTCGATGAATGAAGATTAAACTCCTCTACCTTAACAGACTGAAAATTCTGAGCAACACCACTCTTTGTTATAGAAATAAAAAACATAATTTTTCTTATTAGACCAACATATATTTAATATAAAAACATATTTATTTCGAAACGAAATTGACTAGATTTATTTTGATTATTAATTTTAATTCATATATGAACATCAGAATATTGATTAACTAATCCTTAAAGATACTAATCCAATTATATTCAACAGCAGGAGTATCTATTTGCTTAGTTAAAATTAAAAAAAATAAGAGATGTGCATAGGAGTTACTTAGTAGTCCATAATAATTTTGTCAAGTTTCCGATGAATATAGTCAAGTTCACTCTCATCAATCTTTTTTGTGCTATTTTCTGTAGGATTGTAATATAATGGGGTGTATATTGTATTGTTTTCCTTAACGTTGGTCATTACCTTAATTATTGGTTTTAGTCTTCGGGATATTGAATGCTTACCTACAGCGATTTTTGTAATAAGTAGTTTTATCCATTTTTGCCCAAGGATAATATATTTCTTAAATAACTGTAGATTATTCTTTTTGCTATAAAATATAAGAAGGATAAAAAATAATGCGACCACAGTTCCAATGATGATAATGGTTATATTAGAGGAGATAAAATTCGTTGTATATAGAGCCATTACTTGATGACCACCAGCAACCGTTATATTGATTTTTTCATTGTATATCTCACCTAAGGCATTAATTATAGTGAGAGTCACCGTATATTGCCCTGGGGTCGTATAGGTGTGAACCGCTGTTTGGCCTGTTTTTACTTCTCCATCACCAAGTCGCCAATAATATGCGACGATGGAATTATCTTGAACATTACTATTAGATGCATTGAATTGGATAATTTCATTGGTTGAGATATTTTTCGAGGAAGTTATAATATGCACGAAGGATTGTTCTTTGTTTGACGCTGCCGGTAAGATAGTCACAGTAAGAGGATCAGACCAACTACTATTTGTACCATTTTCATCTTGTGCGATCACGGAGATATTGTATGACGATTTATTTCTCCATGTATGCGATAGTGATACCGTAGTGTTTGTTGGTAAATATTCAGTCCAATTACTGTATGTTCCGTCTCCCCAATTAAATCGCAAGCGGATTGTATCATTATCAGGGTCAAACGCAGAACTCATATAATAGTAGGTGACGCTGCGCTTAATAATTGTTGGACCAGACGGTTGAGTTGGAGGATTTGGTGGATTATTTTGTTCTTGGACGGTAGACGGTTGATTTTCATCAGAGGCTGCTGTACCTCCGCCACTAGGTTGGTTATTATTCGCAGGGTTACTATTGGCAGGATTAGATTCGGTTCTAAACCAATATGATTGATTTTTCCATTGTCCATTCGTAATATCTTTACATGAGATATACCACTGATAAGTTGTATCATAGGTAAGGCCTGAGATACTAAAGGATTTAGTTCCATCGATCGTAATAGTACGGGAGCCTGACCCTATATTAGGACTTGTTTTGAGAGCCATATCGAAGGTATGACCTTGGGTATTTTGAACCGTGATAGTAATTTCTGAGGTACTTATAGGGATGTTTGTAGCGCCGTTACTTGGGTTTGTTCCAGTAACGATAATAAGATTATTCGCTGTAGATTGTTGAGATTGTACAGTAATTTGAACACTACCATTGGTAATAGTAATAGGAATATATCCTAAATTGTTAGTAATACCAACATTTTTAAGATTGATAGATGAAGTTCCAGATGTTGATTTTGCTGTGAACGAAATTGTAACAAGTGTTCCACTCGAAGAGGTACTACCTGTACCAAGAATCACATCATAGATATTGGTTATTGTACCTTTAGTATTATCAATAGAACCTGCATTAAAAAAAGTGGAAGAACTTTTAAAAATATTTCCTTTAGCCACAGAGTTGGCTTTTAAAAGAGATGGATTAAAAACCACTTGTAATTCAAATGACTTTATTGTTTGACTAGGAACACAAGCGATACTAATTGTAAAGGTACTTCCGCTGGAAATGCTCTGACTTAAAGGATCAACTTTGACTGTAGTTGATCCTGCGGCATGAACAGGCATTATAAGAGCTCCTAATAAAATTATCACAGAGAGCATTACATTTATTGCAATGACAAAAATTTTTTTATGAAGGGTTACCATCGAATTCATATAAACCATACCTCAATTCTTGAACTATCCAAATAATTTTTAATATCATCAGACCAGATGAGATTGTTATTGTTACCAACTGGCGAGAACACAGTGTTCGATTTATGACAATACTTTCTTTCATTTTTATTCATAGTTACATTCTTCCTTAAACCGTAATAACTAACAGCATGAAGAGGCATCTAAACTATTTATATTCATATTCATTTCTGGATGAAAACTGCGGTTCTTGGCGATAATGTGTGTGATACCCCATTGATGGTGAATGTTACAGCGCTTGTACCGAGGAGGTTAAGATTTGCTGCGACATAATAATTTGCGAATTGCCGAGCATACACTTGAGCTGTACCACTAACATGGTAGTAATCTCCTATGGGTTGTCCGAGGTTTATATCCATTTCTGAGTAGTATCCATGGGATGAGTCACTATCATAGAATTGCCATGAATAATATGCTTTATTAACGTCTACGACAGCAAAAGAGAAACACGCATAGGTAAATAGCATCCACCGCTTCGCCTCAACAGGATGAGAGTCTGCATTTTCACATCCGCTGTTGACAGCTATTATATTTCCGAGTTTTGCTTGTTCATGTAATAAGTCTATCGCAACAAGCCCGTAGTTCCAACCATCTGTCCCGTATCCATTTTCATTATATGCTTTACTTTGTCCATGTATGAAGTGCTCCCATATATGAAAGTGGGTTATACCCTGACAATAATCTGTATTTTTATATGAGTTTGGCACTAATATATGGCTCCCGATGGTCGTCTGCGCGTTTTTTATCAGTTGATACATCGATGTACCCCAATTGGTTAAAACATTTGAGGGGATTTTTGAATATGAAACTGTAAATACTAGTCCATCGTCAATCAAATCAGTATTAATGTCATCAACAAAGATACCGTCAAATTGGGGGTAATTCGTTAACAACTTTTTACACTGTTGAGCAAAATAACTACTCCAGCCTGAAGATGGGTTCATTAAGTAATTACTGGAATAACCTGAAGGTTGGACACGATTTCCGTTACTGTCATGAACAAACCAATCTTCATGTTGTGTAACTTCATTCCAATCAGGATACGTTTTACTCATTATACAGGAATCATAATAACCGACTATCTTAATATTTGGATTTAATGTTTTAATGCTTGCAGCAGCATCATAAGCAAATCTACTGCAGTCTAACATATCGAAATGCTGAGCGAGGAACTTATATTCATTTTCGTTAATATCACCATAATGGATACACATTTTCTTTATTCGTGCTATTCCATTCGTAGTCCCTCCACTCGTTGTCCCTCCACTCGTAGTCCCCCCATTCGTAGTCAACGATTGTCCATAATAGTTTGCAACAAACATCAGGTCACATACTTGAATAATCCCATTTTTATCGACATCCTGTTTGATCCACCCTGGTGTCCCTGTTTTACCCATATAGTTAGATATTTCAATGATATCTGATACATTGACTATTCCATCACCGTTGATATCGCATTGAAGTAGCGTTGGTGATGCTGCAAAAGCAGGAAAATTAGCAAGACAGATAATCGATAAAATTAATATCGTAGATATACTTCTTTTTGTTTTCTGCAGTCTTATCATTTGTATTCTATCTCCTCTTCAATTTCAGGTCATTAATTAGCATGAAATTGATTGTCATTATTTTTATTTACAGACACCGGAACAAAACGTCAACTAACTTCCTGTTGACACTTATCTCCAGTATTTGTAGAGTTGTAGACCACAATAACTTGACGATATAAATAATTTTTTATTTAATACTTTTAAAATGAAAAATAAAAACCATCATGAAATAACAAAAACATATTTCGAATGTAATTTTATTCTATCTACCGTGATTCTCTAACATGATTCGATAAGAACACCAAACCCAATCCCTGGATTACACCATTATTATCAGCATCTTCCCGGATCCACCCGTAATTCATTTGTCAATAATATTATTAATAACTATTTTGGAAAAACGGTAAAATGAAAAAATTTTTCTAAAAAATTTAAAGGAAAAATTAATTTTTTTCTTAGAAAAATTAAAAAACCGTAGACAATTATTATAGTTACCCGGAAAAAACATCAATAAGTATCTATGATATTCTCACCAAATTCATAATTATAATATCGTTAGAAGATAAAGTAAGACGCGTTGTATTATCAAAAAAATTGTATACAAAACATTCGGAAAAATAATTCGACGAACCAACTGATTCATTTTTTGGTGAAAAACATACGTTCGAATTATCTTTCGTATAATCGAACCATGCTATCGTGGTCATTGATTGACCTTCAAGTTCTTGAGTAAGTATATTTTTTGCTGATCCGTTCGTGTAAAACGACCAGGTTTCGTAATCAGGAGAGGAGTTAACAATCTCCCAATCGCCGATAAATTTGTTATCTGTATTGTGTTGATCTCCATCATTATCGCTATTTTTTTGGCATCCGCTCAAACAAACAACGATTAACAGTATTACTATAAAAAATATCAGTTTAGAGTTTTTCATAATTTCCCCTGAAATTCATATGCGTGTATATATATTATCCTTAATAAATTATGATGCTTCTCTTTTTTATATCGAAAAGAAAAATAAAAGAAGTTTTAGTCAATTTCTTCCAAATTATAAGGTCGATATTGTTTACCTGATACATACTTGAATTTCAGGATGTTTTCTTTTGGAAGATAAACGAACACAACCATCACAGATCACTCTGTTGTTTTGCTTATTGTTTTTTATTATCTGGATGATGAATTGTGTTCTAATCTCTTCTTATTCTTAAGGCCGATTCCTTCGTTTCATTAAATAGAAAATTAAAAGGGCCGCGATCACCAGGATGACGAGGATGATAATTCCGTACTCAAGCAGTGGCTGTTCAGAATATTTCTGCGTTTGTCCAGTGGTGGTATCAAAGGATTGGTCATATGTCCCGTCCCCATTACTGTCGATCAAATACTTTCCGTTTGTTTGGTGTTTTACCGAGGTTTCTGTTCCTGTTGCGTTGCTATGAAACGTATCATATATACCGTCACCGTTCCCATCAATGAGGTATCCAAGATTTTGAGTATAGTGGACGTCAATGGGTACCGCCAATGTATATGTTGCTGAAGTCGCATTATACGTGTCTTGTGCGTACACTTGAATTTTGTAGATGCCTGCAGCGTTCCATTGATGTGTCGTTTGAATATTATTGCCACTGGCAATAAATGGAGATGTCCCTTGCACACCATCCCCCCAGTCGATGATATAGCGAAGATTATCTTCGTCAGGATCTGTTAAAACAACCGTATATTGGTACGCTACGTTTGCATTTCCTGAGAGAGGACCTGAGAGCGATGGTATGGATGGTGGATTGTTACCAAGTGTAATATGTGCATTTGTTGTATTCATATCTGTTGCAAATTTATTATCAGTGACTAGAAGGGTAACCGTATAGTCCCCTGGAAGAGTGTACACATGTGTAGTTATCTCACCTGTTGCGTTGGTTCCATCGCCGAAATTCCAACGCCAGGTGATAATCCGGCCATCATAATCGTAACTGTGCGACCCGTTGAATATGATATTTGTATTAATAAATCCTTTATAGTGCCCACCAGCATCAGCTTTCGGACGAATATTGGTAGGAGTCGGCTCAGGGGGTGTTGGTGTACCTCCCGATGATTTGTACATTCCTGCATCCCAGATTGTAATACTTGCATTTGCTGAGACTGGGAAAACAATGGTTTTTCCGGTATCGATAGCAGCATCGCTATCAAGAGTATCATCGCTACCCACATCTTTTGGACTAAACGTATAATCTGTTAGGAGTTTAAATTTCAGGTAGTATTCACCGGGAAGAACATTTGCAAAGGAATATATCCCTTGAGTGTTTGTCGTGGTGTATTGGATGAGAGTGTTATTAGTTAAGTAGAGACTAACATTGATATTCTTTATCCCAGGTTCGTTCCCATTTTGAATACCATTTGCATTGGTATCATACCAGACAAGTCCCTCAAAAGTACTGGGAATAGAGATGGTCAGTTCTAAAAACGCGAGTTGAAGCGCTCCTTCCGCTCCTATTATTGGAATAGCGAGGATATCACCACTTTGAGGAATATAACCTGGTCCATTTAGTATAGTATCATTGATTATTGTTCGTGCAGCAATTTTTATTGCATTTGTAGTGGGATAAGTCGAGATGTTTATATTATCTGTAAAGTACCAGATAGCTAATTGAACACTGACTCGATCCTTTCCTTGTCTGTGATTGATAATGTAGTTAATTTTATCCCAACTCATAACTTTATAATTACTTGGGAGATCGGTAGCATAACATGATTTTAATAATACTGGATTAGAACCATTGGCCATTTCCTTGTATTTTTGTACGCACCAGCCAGGGTAAACACCATTTGTAATTTCATAGCCAGCAGGGACTTCTGATAGGTAAAAATCAAACCAAGATGTTGTACCATCATGATCTGAAGTCATATATACCGGGTTACCTGGTAATCGAACTGTTGGTTCAGAAGCTGCTACCGTTATTGTCAGTGTCGAGCAGGCTAATAGAGTACAAATTCCAAGTGCTACTATCCATTTTTTCATTTTCTCATCCACCTCACTTTTATTTTCTCAATGCTTTTATTAATTTGAATTCCTTTAATAATACTCTTCTATTTAAAGATTACTTATTTACAACCTTGTACATGCACTCAAAAACAGTTCACGTTCATACCGTACCTTTCTTTTTTATTTCCTCACAGAACCTATGAAATATCAAGAGCCCAATTCTCAATTTCTCGTTTTCAAACAAGAAGGTGCTATGTTTTTCTTCTGAGAATAACGGGAGTCTCCTGTGTATGAACAGAAAAGAAGACGCATCGTACTCCTCTAATTATTCATGCGAATACCTTGTAAGATGCCACTCAGCATTGAGGAGTATTATTCACAAGAAAAAATCCAGATATAGAAGTAGGTTATTGTTGATAAAAAAAAGGGAAAGATCGGGTTGAGAGAGTTTAGTGTTATTGTGGTTCCTGGTTGAGACGATTTAGGATTCGATGATGGAGAGGATCATTAGAGCTTTTTTCTGATAATACAGCTGCGTTGAATGTTCCTATGATGAATTTTGTTCCAAGATAGCCTTTGTAATCCTTTGAAACAAATATTTTTTCATTGGGAGAAAGGATGTTGAAGCTGAATGGGTTGATTCTTATATAGATTACTAACTCTGCTTTAATACTGATAACAGATGGGCGTGAATCATTAGTATCGGAAATTATCCCAACAAGAAAAGCACTGCTGAGCATTGGTATGATTTGAAACACATGTCCTCTAGAGATGTTCCTGTTTCTGTTTGTGTCATTCGCCCAGATGAAAAACTGATAGGTGCCTATCTGAGAATATGTTTGGTTGAAGTAGTAACTAGGATTCATGGAAAAATTTTTGGTCGTATGGTCTGGATAGGTGATGTTCACCCAGACTTCATCCACATGACCACCATTATCAGTAACGTTACAATTAATGTTCAGATATCCTCCCTTCTGTTGAGGGTCAGGGGTAATCATCACATTTGTTATCGCTAGTGGGATTGCCGTATAGTACTCATATGCTCCTATATCATACGACCTTTTTTGAGGGCGGGGACGACCATCGTAGTCAGTAGAAATCGTATAGGTTGAATCTGCTGCGTCGATTGCTGGTGACGTACTGTTTAGATGGAAGTTTCCTTTTTTCCAGTCCACGAAATCTGGATCACCTCTTACTGCTGTTGCTTCGAATTTCCCTGTGCCATCGTTCCATGCAGTGTTTGATGTCTTTGAGGTATGATCATATAGGTTATTGTAGAAATAGAAACAACTATCTGTCGAGTTTACGATTGTTGCTGAAATCTGGTATGAGGCAGTGCTATTGCTTTGAAAGATATTATTTACGACATAGATGTTTTTCATCCAGTTTCGTTCTACATTTATCTGTAGCGGACAACCACTTTTTCCTACATAGATCGTATTATATTTTATAGTGATGTCAGCAAACCAATGTCTATAACCAGTCGCTCGTTCAAATTTAATACCGATTTGAGTGCCTGTTCTACTATACATATTGAAGATGTTATTGTAAACCGTTATGTTGTTGCATCCTCCAGTATATTCACATCCGATTTTTAGTCCAGTCTGTCCTCCTCCACTAAAAAGATTGTTATAGATGCTGATGTTTGAGTCATACATTGGGGTTATTGATTGACTTCCATCGAGTTTAATTCCTGAACCTAGACTTGTGATAAAAATATTTTTAAAAATCTTCATGTTTTTTGTATTGCTCCCGACATCAAGCATAATCTTCGGACAATTCGTATTGATGTTATGATGGAAACTAATATCCTTACATCCAGAGA
>CABMCU010000120.1 GCA_902384685.1 uncultured archaeon
AATACGCAAGTCCAGAGAGCGCAAGCGATTTAGTCCCATTTGCGGCACCAGTTCCACTGGTAGTCTGTCCGTTACTACATTGAATAGTCCACGAAAACGTATCACCCTCAGGATCATTAATCGAGATACTCCAGCTAATATTCCGAGAATTATTGGTTGAACCATTGCCAGGAGCAGGAGATCCAAACGCCGGTGGTTGATTTGCACTTACATCAGCAAACACCCACGCTAACCTGGAATTAGCAACTTTATCATTATTAAAAGACGCTCCAATAAGAGCAGTGCCACTAGCTGCGGGAATAGCAGTAATAATCAACAGTGTACAGACAAATAAACCATGTATTTTTTTTTCCATGTTCCTTCCCCAGTATTATTATATAGCATCTTCTATAAGAAGGTTGCTAATTGAAGAAATTTTTTTTACGCTTAATACTCGGGTAATCAAGATAGACATCTATAGGAGAAACATTTGATGATTCTAATCTATAAATTATTATTCTTGCGTTATGTAGACGCCATAAATTATAAAGGCTGCACCCAGAAGGAAAAACCATGTCAGAGATGTACCAAGGAAAAACGATATCAGAATCGTAAATAGCGGGATTAAATTCAAAAAAACCGCTGCTTTACTTGCGTCGATATGTTTCAATGCATAGTACCACCCAAGATACCCAAAGATAGAACAGGTAAGTGCCAGGTAGAGGACAGCCATCCACCCATTCATTGACGTCTGTTGAAGAACAAGGCTAAGATGCGGAACAACAAAAGGGATATAGAACAGTGTACCAAAACCAAACGCATAGGTAGTAATCACAAACTCATCATAGGTTTTCAACAGTCTTTTTCCAACAAGCGAATAGAGCGCCCAACAAAACGCTGACAGTAATATTAGGACGCAACCAACGTAAAAAAGATTATCAACGGTCAGCTCTTGTTTTGCGATATCGGAGAACATTATAACGAAAACCCCGATAAAAGAAAGAACAATACCTGCTACCCTTTTTCTTGTCAGAGCTTCATGCAAGAATAAACTGCAAAGAATTGCAATGAAAATCACGTTGGTATTGATAAGAACGGACGCAGTTGGTGCGTTGGTGAAATGAATACCAAGGAACTGAAAGAGATATAAGAGAGTCACACCAGTAAGCCCCAGGATAATAAGCCAGGGGAGTTCCTTTTTTGGAATCGAGAGCGGTTTCTTTCTTAATACAGCAATTAATATCATTAAGGGTGTTGCAACAAGAAAGCGGAGAAACCCTAGATCAATAGGATCCATCTCCTTTGTGGTAATATCGACAACAATAAAGGATCCTGCCCAGACAAACGAAACAAGAATAAGGAGCACTCCAATGAAGAGATTCCTGTTCATAAACATCAATAAACAACAACGTAGTTATTAAACGATTTCCTGTAGTTTGCATCGCAAAAATTTTGGAGAACGTGGTTTAGGTAAGAAGTGTACAGAACCCCGGTAATTAGTGTACAATAAGATGCTTTAAAGAAAACACACTAAATAAGTATTGAGGAATGATAAAAAATGATGATTGTTGGTCAAGTATCAAGCCCTGAGGAAGCAATTGAAGTAGAATTTATCGTAAAATCCTTTGTCGTAGCAAACCGCGCACGCGCTCTTGCACAACAACAACACAAGGTGTAATCAAATGACAAAAAAGACAAAGGGAAAGAAAAATATCCCAACAGACATACCGATTTTCTGGGTCAACATCGTTCAAACAGACTCTGATGACGTCGCGACCCTATGATTTCACGATGCCGACTGGTTTTTTAGGATTATTTTTTGTTGTTTTCCTACTTTTTGTATCGTCAGACTCATTGATTTTTTTACCACTTTCAAGGGTTCCATCCTTGATCACTTCATCTTGCAGATAATATTCCACTTTGTATTCACCAGGGTCACCATCTGAGAACTTAAAACCTTTCTCACGACATAGGGTAATCATCGGGTAATTATCCTTCAGGACGACACCGTTGATCTTCGATAGTTTTTTATCTTTCGCGAACTCAATTAAAAAATCAAGGAACTCAGAGCCAAGCCCCTGCCGCTGCCATTCATCAGTAATAACCACGGCGAACTCTGCTTCATCAGGCCTCGCGGGATCCTGAATCAGTCGAGCAACACCAAGCAGTCGCTTTTTTCCGTCTTCCTCGAATTCTGCGACAATCCCCATTTCTCTATCATAATCAATGTTACAGTATCTCGTACGAACCTCATGAGGCGTATCTTTGATTATCCTGAAAAAACGGAATCGCACGGTTTCTTCAGAAAACGTTTTAAACATATCCAACCACATGTTTTCATCCTCTGGTTTTATCGGTCGGAGGAGAACCTTCTGCCCACCTTTTAACGTGATAGGTATCATGTATTTGGTTGGATAGGGTGTAATGATAAGATGGGGATGTTTTTCTGGCTCAGGATCAAGAATTATCCGTGCATCCACCGCAATAAGATCATTTCCCTGCGGGATCAACGGATTGATATCGACTTCTTTAATCTCAGGATGATCGATAAGCATCTGTGAAAACTTAATCATGGTTTCTTCGACTATCTTCATATCAACAGCAGGAATGTTTCTGAATCCTTTCAAGAGATCAGATGCTTTGGTTTTTTCTATGATGCGCTGCGCCAAGGTCTGATTTAAGGGGGGGAATCCGATTGCACGATCTTTGATTAACTCCGTATAGATACCACCTAATCCAAAGAGAATTACCGAACCAAATACCGGATCTTTTTTCGAGCCAAGAATCAGTTCATACCCATAGCTCTTCACCTGTTTCTGAATCGTTACTCCAAGAATCGTTGCATTCGGGACTTTTTCTTTGGCCTGCTTCGTCATCGCTCTGAATGTTGTTTTCACATCATCTCCACAATGTAAATCAAGAACGACGCCACCGACATCGCTTTTATGAGTGATTTGCGGGGATAATATCTTCATTACGACAGGATATCCGATTTTCTCTGCTGCTTTAACCGCTTTCTCTTCATTTTCTGCAATGATCGGTGTTGTGGTTGTAATTCCATAAAGTTCAAGAAATGTTTTCGCTTCGCTCTCATTGAGTAGAGTTCTTTTCTCTTTCACTGCCGCATCCAAGATTTTTTTAATTATATCTGTATGAGCGGGGGTTTGGATGTTAAGTTCCACAGGAGTATCATAAAGTTGGGCTAAATGCCGTTCATAATGATACAAATACATGTAGGATTCAACGGCTTCATCAGGTGATTCATAGGTTGGGATATTGTTACTATTAAGGATGTCTCGTGCGTGATTCACAGTCGCTTCACCAATCAGTGAAGTGAGAATAGGTTTGGTTGATTTTCTCGCGATATCTATAATCCGATCTGCGAGTTTCGTCGGATCTGCCATTACTTGGGGAACACAGAGAATTAAGAGACCATCGATGTTTTTATCTTCAAGGCAAATCTCGATTGCTTTCTGATAGCGATCCTCGTCACCATCTCCGATGATATCAACCGGGTTCGCGTGACTCCAATGAGTCGGTAACACTTTATTGAGTTTCTCGATTATCTCAGGAGAAAGTGTCGCAAGTTTACCACCTTTCTCGATGATGGAATCCGTAGCAAGAACACCGGGTCCACCAGCATTCGTTACAATTGCGATGTTTGGTCCCGTCGGACGCGGTTGTTTCGCAAGAATCGAGGAGCAATTGAATAAGTCCCTGATATCCATAACACGAACTACACCTGATCTTCGGAAAGCCGCCTCATAAATAGCATCCTCACCAGCAAGCGCCCCTGTATGGGATGAAGCTGCCTTTGCTCCTTCCTTATAACGACCGGATTTAATCACAATAATTGGTTTTGCACGCGCAAATGCTTTAGTCGCACTCATGAACTTCCGTGCATCAGTAATCGATTCGATATAGAGAACAATACTTCTCGTGTGAATATCCATCCCAAAATAATCAATAAGATCACCAAAATCAACATCTAACATAGAGCCAACAGAGACGAACGAACTAAAACCGACGTTCGCTGCCGCAGCCCAATCAAGGATTGCACCACAGACCGCACCACTCTGAGAAAGCAATGCGATAGACCCTTTCGCAGGCATAGAACCTGCGAATGTCGCATTTAAATTCAGATACGGCATGATAAAACCGACGCAATTTGGTCCAACGATAATCAGTCCATATTTTTTCTTTAACTCAAGTAATCGTTGTTCCCGAGCAACTCCCTCAGATCCAATTTCTTTAAACCCAGCAGAAATAATAAGAATACCTTTAATACCTCGAATCCCACACTGTTCGACTATATCACAGACAACGGTTGCTGGTGTTACAATAATTGCCAGATCAACAACTTTTGGCACATCATTAATGGTTGGATACGCTTGAACTCCTTGTATACTCTCTCGTTTTATATTCACAGGGAAAACAACGCCATCATATCCAGCCCCTATTAGATTCCGAAAAATCCTATATCCTGCAGATCCGATTGTTTCGCTTGCACCGATCACAGCGATACTTTTTGGTTTAAAAATTTTATCAAGTTTTGCACCATTCATCGTGCTTCCCTCCATATAATGAGCAATAAAGCACCGAGACCGGGAAGGTAAAATCAATTATATAATAGTATCGTTAACATTGACTGTTACTGTTAAAATAATAGCTTTTTTTTCTCTTCTGTTAATTAATAAGATTTTGTATTTCTTTTTGAACTTTCAAGTAAAGATCATCAAGAATCATTTCTATTTCTTTTGATAACCCTATTCCATGCGAAACGTCTCGTGGCTGAACCCCAAAAATAACGAGTGTTTCAGGAAGCTCTTTGAGCTCTTGCGATAAACGAAGAATGTGTAAAAAATCGGAGTCATGAGTTGATAGTATCATCGGTTTTTTCTGATTTTGAATATCGTTCAAACTAAACACTCGAGTATCACCTGGTTTTCCCTTGAAATCAACAGCATCGATAATCATAACGGCATCAAATTGAGCTAGGAGATGAAGCAGGTTCATCCCACTCGTGCCACCATCAATATATTCGATATTTTTTGGTAAATAATCTTTTTGTGTTTGTAGGTGCTGGAGTAAAAGGATACCAACCCCATCATCACGTCGTAAGGGGTTTCCCAACCCGATAATACCTATTTTTTGTTTCATGAATACAGATTAGACAAAAATAACATCGAGATAATGGGTTGAACAGGAAATACAAGGATCATATGCTCGTACGAGCATCTCCAAAGTCAACTCGATTTCCTTCTGCGATTTCGTCAATATCTCAGGGACGAGTTTTTCCATATCTAATTGGATATTCGCATGGTTTTGGTTTGTTGGAATAATACAATTCGCCTTAGTACAATAACCTTTCGAGTTCAGAGTATAATCATGCACAAGGATTCCCCGGGGCACTTCAACAATCCCCACTCCTCGACCTGCTTTTACTACGGGTTTTACTGGTTTTTCTTGCTTTATTCCCTGATCCAGGAGCGAGTTAATCAAAAGTAATGAATCCTCAATACTATGAGAAAATTCCACAAGCTGCGCGATCGTGTTCATGAAAGGATTGTAGGTCAGAGGTTTTAGCCTAAACATATGCGCGACTTCTTGTGCAACTGGATGGAGCTGAGTACTATTAAGGTTAAATCGGGCTAATGCACCAACCATGTACGATTCTCGTGCATGTTTCGCATATTTTGCGGTTGATTGAGGAACGATATATTCATTTATAACTTCTTTATAATCTCGATAAGCAGGGTGTTTGCCAGTATCGGTAGATGCAATTACCCCATCGTAGAGAGCATATTCTGAATCTGAGGTCAAGCCGATATATTCGGTTTCTCTCGTGAATGTTGGAAGTTTATCAGCGACACTCTGTATGACAACTGCAAGTTCTTTTGTAAGGTCTTGGGCTTCTGCAAGTCGATTTTTTAGGTGTAGAAGTTGTCTCTCAGTTGGAACGAGAGAAAACCCACCGACAATCAATCGGATGGGATGAATAGTACGACCACAAATAAGGTCTGACATTTCATTTGCTAGGCGATGTAATTTTACGATCTTCATTACTGTATCAGTATGTTTTCCTACCAAAGGAAATACGCTACCGACACCAAATAAATCAGGTGCGACAAGATATCCGATATGGAGGATATGACTCTGCATGTTCTCTGCATGAATCGCTAAGCGACGTAGTATCGCAGTCTGCTTCGTGATCTTTATATCAAATGCGTCCTCAGTTGCTTTTAAAGAAGCAAGAGAATGGCCGATAGAACAGATTCCACATATCCGTGAAGTTATCGGGCGAAGCTCGTTATACTGTTGTCCACGAAGCATCGCTTCGAAAAATCTCGGTGCCTCGACAACGTTCCATTGAAGTTTTTCAATCTTACCGTTTTTCACATCAAGAACGATATTTCCATGGCCTTCAACACGGGTAATATGTTCAACATGAACAGAAAAATCTTTACTCATCGTAACTACACTCCTTTCGTCCATAGTTATACATCGTACATCGTCGTCGAATATCCTCATAGGAAAGCTTGTATCGTTCTAAAACCTCTTTGACACATTCGGTGTCTTGCTTCTTAATAAGACCTCGACAACCTTCACAGGGACTATTATGGGTTGGACAAATCGCTTTACATCCCGCCCGTGTGATAGGCCCAAGGCAAAACGCACCAAGCTCGAATTGACAGATATTTTCGTTTTTCTTACATTCGACACAGACAGGATACCGGGGGATATCAGGTTTCTTCCCAAGAGCTATCGCGGTGATTACTGATTTAAACTCATCACGGTCAATAGGACAGCCAAAGATATAATAATCAACTGGAACGACTTCGTTAATTGCCTTGGTTTGAAAAACATCAAACAGCTCATTTCCTTTAAGATTTGCATCCCCGTACACATCTTTTTTTACTTCCTCTGGCATCCATTGATTCCGAATTTTATTAACCCCACCCATAGTCGCACAGGCTCCAAGGGCAATGAGAATTTTTGCATGACTCCTAATTCCACGTAGTCGTTCCTCGTCCATCGGTCTCATAATAGAGCCTTCAACTATCGCGATATCATAGGAATCAGAATGCTCCTTCATCACCTCTCGAAATGAGACAATATCAACAAACGAAATTAAATCAAGAATTTCTTCTTCGAGATTAGCGATTTGAAGTTCGCATCCTTCGCAATCTGCGAAATCGAAGACCGCGACCCGTGGTTTTTGTTTCATTCAAACGCCTCCGGTAACTGTTTGAGTTTTCCGTAATTGAACACCGGACCTTCTTTGCAGACATAGACGCCATTCATCTGACAATGTCCGCATTTCCCGACACCGCATTTCATGCGACGCTCAAGAGATACATAGATATTATTATCCGGAACTCCAAGGGTCTGCAGACATTTAATAACATATTTATACATCACCGGTGGTCCGATAACTACCGCTATTGTATTTTTAGAATCGATTTTATCTGCTTTGATTTTGGGGAACAATGCCGTAATCAGACCAGTACATCCGCCCCAACATTCACTTGGCTCACACCGATCAACGGTAAGTTCACATTGCACGTTGCTTACTTTTTTCCAACGATCGACATCATCCATAAACGTAATTTCTTTTGGACGTTTTGCTCCATAGAGAATGATAACTTCCTTGAACTTATCCCTCTGTTTTGGGTCAAGGATGTGATTAATCAAAGAACGCATCGGCACCATACCAGTGCCACCCGAGGTAAAGAGCATTGTTTTTCCTTCGAATGTTTTGACATCAAATCCATTCCCTAACGGTCCGCGAATACCTACCTTATCACCCGGTTGTAACAAACATAATTTTTTGGTAACATTTCCAACCTGACGAACCATAATTTCAAACACAGGACTATCACCCGGTGGAGTTGAGATACCAAACGGTGCTTCACCGTACCCAAAAATCGATACTTCAACGAACTGCCCTGGCTTATGTCCTAATGGTTTTTTATCATCGAGCTCAATTTCAAAGAGGGTATCGATCTCGTTGAAGGGGATTATTTTTTTTATCGTTGCGCTTCGTGGAACATGAATGATGCCTTTTTCCAAAACCTCGGTTTCTTCCTTGATAAAATATTTTCCAGTATCCTCCTCTGAATTGAAATGTCCAAGTTCATTTATAAGGTTACAAGGGTCAGCAATATCAGGTAAACACGCACTGCCGCATCGACCGCATCCCACGCAGGCGACAAAACCATAGCGCTCCGGTAAATAATTGCCTTTTCTGAAAAATCGATGACGATATCGTTCTTTTACTTCTTCACGGAAGACCTCTCCGCTTCCAACTTTTGTGAAATCTTTCAGCAGGCATCCATCCCAGGTGCGGACACGATTACCCTCTTTCAGATTCAAGGATACATTATCTTTTACATCATAGCAAAAACAGGTGGGACAGACCATGGTGCACGAGCCGCATTCCATGCAGACATCGGAATGCTCCTCCCATATCGCATGATTATAATTTGCTACAAGAAGAGAAGACCAATTTTTTTTATCGATATTAACTTTTTGTCTATATTTTTTAGCTACTGCATTGCGAACTGTTATAATCTTTTTTAAATCCGAACTAGAAGCATCCTCGACTATTGCATATTTTTCTAGTAATTTATTACCTTTTTCAGAGCCAATGGTAACCGCATAGTTGGTCCCAATATCGGTGAGTAATAAGTCGAAACCTGAGTCGGTAACGTTTGTTTTCATGCTTGCTACAAATGATCGCTCAGAGACATTTTTAATATCAACCCCGATGATGATAGTGCTCTCTCGACGTTTTTTATAGAAATTATCTTGTTGTTGATCAAGGTAATGTCGATCTGTTTGTTCTAACGCAATAATATCATATGGATGGACTCCGATGATGATACGTGGCGTGTCGTTCATGATTTCCTTTCCTTCAAAGGGCTTTTCTAAAGAAAATTTAAGTAACGTTTCAGTTTGTGGCAAGTAATATTTTTTTGGGGGAAGAATCGTCACATCATAATCGAGTTGTAATTCTTCAGCAGAAGAAAGAGTGTCAAAGACATAGCGTTTTCCTTTTGCTACGACTCCGACGACATCATAGGTTCTGTCGTTTATTAAGGAATTTACAAATGATGAAAAATCTTTTTTTGTAATTGTCTTTACAATTTGTTTCATCTCAAACACCTTTGTTCGTCTAAGAAATTAGTTTCCTGATACTTGGATAGCCTCGATGACGATGAACAAACGTTCTGATTTAAGTTTTTTCATTTCTTAATATTTCTTCGAGATAAAATTTATTCTGGGGCTTGTGCTATGAAGCCTTGTTGCATTAATGATTGTGTAACATCACGGGATTTTTTAATGATGGAATTTGCATGATCGTAGAGATTTTGTCGGGATGGTTTGATACGTGCAATACCCTGCGAGATTGCTTTCATTCCTACCGCAACAGCTTCTCGGGGAAACACTTCCCAGGAATCCATTGTTGGAACAATATATGTGTCACTGAGTCCGGTGTCTTCCGCTGTTTTTGCTAACTCGTACGCTGCAGCGATGCACATTTCATCGGTAATGGTTTCTGCACGGACATCAAGGGTACCTCTGAAGATGCCGGGGAAACCAAGGGAGTTGTTGATCTGATTAGGAAAATCTGATCTACCTGTCGCAATAATACGGGCTCCCGCTTCCTTCGCCTCCCACGGCCAGATCTCAGGGATGGGATTTGCGGTTGCAAATATGATAGAGTCATCAGCCATGGTTGTTACCCATTCTTTTTTGATTGTTCCAGGACCGGGTTTACTTGCCGCAAGGCAGATATCCGTATCATGTAACGCTTCTGAGACATCACCGGTTCGCCCCTCCGCGTTTGATTTGAGGCACATCTGCCATTTCTCAGGGTTTTGATCTTTTTCTTTTTCTAGGTCTTTTCTCGAAGAATGAAGAATTCCTTTGCTATCTGCCATGATGATGTTTTTTTGTTTTATTCCTGCAGCAATAAGAACACGTGCTATTGCAATATTTGCTGCGCCAGCTCCAACCATAGAAACCGACGCGGTGCTTAGAGGTTTTCCGACGATTTTTAATGCATTAATCGCTCCTGCGGTGACTATGGTTGCTGTCCCTTGTTGGTCATCATGCCAGACAGGGATATCCATTTCTTTTCGGAGCCTATTGAGGATGTAGAAGCATTTTGGTTTTGCGATATCTTCAAGATTGATGCCACCGAAACTTGGTTTGAGCCATTTCACTGCTTGGATGATTTCATCGGGATCCTTGGTATCAAGGCAGAGGGGGTACGCATCGACACCGCCGAGATATTTGAAGAGAAGCGATTTTCCTTCCATCACAGGCAGTCCTGCTTCTGGTCCGATGTCACCAAGTCCTAATACGCGGGTGCCATCGCTGACAATCGCAACGGTGTTCCATTTGTTTGTATAATCATAGACTTTAAGTGGATGCTTCTGGATTTCCTTGCAGGGCTCTGCAACACCAGGGGTGTACCAGATCGCGAAATCATTGAAATCTTTAATGCGACATTTTGGTAACACCTCGATTTTTCCATGGTAAAACGGATGGAGTCGCATAGCGTCTTTTCCTGGTTTGTTCGCTTTTTCGATGAGTTGTTTTTCATTAATCTGTTTCATAACAGGCCCCCACGTCGAGGGATATCATGTTTCTCTATATTAATTTACATTATTTCGCAGGATAAGAAGAGCGATAAAATTTTATTGATAGTTTTAAATATGATATTCGGATAAACTTTTTGCAGAGAAGTCGGAAAAGTATATATAGTTAACAATTGTTAATTTAATAGATAGAGTGAGACGGAAATGAGCATTATCGACTTGACTTCTATGGGGGAACCACAGTCAGATCTGAAAAAAGAACTCAACGACAGACTCACAAAACTACAAGACGAAATCTCAGAGTATTGCTTTCAATGCGCGAAATGCACCTCAGGCTGTGAAGCACACAAACTCCTTGAGCTTGAGCCACATAAAATCGTCGCCCTTCTGAAACGAGGATTGATCAACGAACTGGTCAACTCTGATGTCATTTGGACCTGTATGACCTGCCAGAAATGCAGAGAGCGCTGCCCACAACGCGTCGCACCCGTCGAAATCCTGTTTGCATTGAAAAACATGGCAGTAGCAAGCGGGAAACAAATTCCAGGAAAATACACAGGGATGCTGCAATCCATTCTCTCAATGGGACTCATCCAGGATATTCAACAGACCACAACCCGTTCAAACAAAATTCTGAAACGAGACGAACTTGGACTTCCTCCACCTTCAAAGCCAACTGATGTAGCTAAGTTTCAAGCAGGAATTATGAAGATCGCGATAGAAAAGGTATAGACACGATGAAAAAGAAATTCGCATTGTTTCCCGGTTGTTTAATGCCCACTGAGCAATATGCTTATGAGCTTTCGATCAGAGAAACACTCCCCTTGTTAGATGTTGAACTTGTCGATGTGGAAGGGTTTTCATGCTGTGGGGAACCTATGAAAAGTGTGAATCAGCTTCTCACACTGTATCTCTCTGCAAGGAACCTAGCGATTGCTGAGAAGCATCAACTGGACGTTTTTGTCCCCTGTGCAATGTGTCATCTCGCATTAACGGAATGCCAGCATGTTCTTGAAGAAAACCCAGCGATGAAAGAACGTATCAATGGGATGCTTGCTGCTGAAGGATTAAAATATACCGAGAAAAGACAAGTTGTTCATACCGTTGACCTCTTACATGACCAGGTGGGGATAGAAAAAATAAAGGAACACGTGAAAAAGCCGTTGAACGGATTAAAGATCGCAGCACATTACGGGTGTCATATCCTACGTCCCAGTGAAATCGGTCGCCCGGATGATTCTGAACATCCGCAAAAAATCGAAGCAATCCTGAAGGTATTGGGTGCAGAGCCGATAAGCTATCCTCAGAAACTTGATTGCTGCGGCGCACCCTTGCTTGCGAACCTGCCAGAGTCCGCGTTAACAAAAACAGGTCAGAAACTGCAGGCGATACAAGAACAAGGAATCCAAGGTTTGGTTGATGTCTGCCCCTGGTGTCATAAGATGTTTGACAGCAAGCAAACCAAAGCAGGGGAGACAGTGGCTGTAAAACTCGATGTCCCTGTATTGTATCTCACCCAGTTACTTGGACTAGCTATGGGGATTAGTGGCGAGAAGCTCGGACTGGAACTGAATTTGAGTCCTGTTGAAAAAATCCAGCTTGGAGACGTGCAATAAATGCGTCGCATCGGCGTATTCGTCTGTCATTGCGGGATTAATATCGCACAAAACGTCGATGTCAAAGCACTTACCGATTACGCGAGCCAACTCAATGGTGTTGTCGTCGCAAAGGAATACAAATATATGTGCTCTGATGTAGGCGCATCACTTATCAAAAACACAATTAAAGAATTTAAGCTTGACGGCGTGGTCATCGCATCCTGTTCACCCCGCATGCATGAACACACCTTCCGACGAGTCGCCAATGATGGCGGGGTAAATCCGTACAGAGTAGAAATCTCCAATATTCGTGAACAATGCAGCTGGGCACATAGTAACAAAGAACAAGCGACAGAGAAAGCCAAATACCTTGTTCGCAGCGCAGTATCAAAAGCATTATCACTTGAACCATTGAAACCGTCAACATTAAAGGTTATTCCGGAAGCACTTGTAATCGGGGGAGGAATCGCAGGAATTCAAACATCCCTTGATCTCGCCAACGATGGCTTCAAAGTCCACCTGGTGGAACGAGACCCTAGCATCGGCGGCCATATGGCACAACTAGACAAAACCTTCCCAACCCTTGATTGTTCCTCGTGCATCCTTACTCCAAAGATGATGGAAGTCGCAAACCATGACAACATCGAACTATTAAGCTACTCAGAAGTGACTAGTATCGAAGGAAGCATCGGCAATTACACAGTGAAGATACGGAAGAAACCACGCTATGTCGATGTTGACAAATGTACGGGGTGTGGTGATTGTGCCTCCGCATGTCGGCTCAAAGATAGAATTCTCAGTGAATTTAACCAAGGAATGGGAAAACGAGGCGCAGCCTATATGCCGTTTCCTCAAGCGGTGCCATTGAAATACGTTATCGACGACAAGAAATGTCTGTTTTTAACGAAAGGGAAATGCGGGGATGAACCTCTTTGTAAGAAAGCCTGTGCGCAAGGTGCCATTATCTTTGATCAGAAAGAAGAGATTGTGGAACGAAAGGTCGGTGCAATCATCGTTGCAACCGGATATGATGTCATGGACCCTAACTCAGTGTATGAATATGGTTACGATCAATCTCCTGATATCATCACCACCCTAGAGATGGAACGATTGATTAGCTCCTCCGGACCAACGAAAGGGGATATCCTACGACCATCTAACCAGCAGAAACCAAAGAGTGTTACCTTCATTCTCTGTGTCGGTTCCCGTGATGAGACTCAGTGTACCTGGTGCTGCCGGATCGGATGTATGACCACGTTGAAGCAAGCCTACCTTCTCCGTGAGAAGCTTGGGGAGGACGTTGAGATAAACGTCTGCTATAATGACCTGCGCTCTTTTGGGAAAGGTTATGAAGAATTCTATCGTACGGTCAGAGGTCTTCAAACGAACATTTTCCGTGGTTTTCCATCTGAAGTACGGACCATAAAAGACTATCTCAAAATCGATATTTTTGATACGACGACAAGTAAGTTGTTTGAGATAAAAACCGATATGGTCGTCCTTGTTCCGGCGATGATGCCGCGAGCTGATACGATTGAGTTTTCACGATTGCTTCATTTGACGTTAAGCGGGGACGGGTTCTTCCTTGAGGCACATCCGAAGCTTCGTCCAGTTGACACATTTGTGAATGGTATATTTATCGCTGGATGCTGCCAAGGACCAAAAGACATTCAGGACACGGTCTCCCAGGCAGGTGCTGCTGCATCACGTGCAGCAACAATCTTATCCCAGGATGAACTGGAGATAGACCCATTAATCGCGATGGTTGATGAGGATGTATGCACCGGGTGCGGCATCTGCGTTGAAATCTGTCCGTACGAAGCACGTACGCTCAATGAACGAAAGCGGATCGCTGAGGTGAACGACGCCTTGTGCGTTGGTTGTGGTGGCTGTATCGCAGCCTGTCCGAGTAATGCATCGATTCATAAGAATTTCACAAAGAAACAACTGCTGAATATGGTTGACGACATCATGTGAGTGTTACCAAGATGACGGATGAAAAGAACCCAACGACTTCCACTGCGAAACACGGCTCAGTGTTGGTATTGGGTGGTGGGATTGCTGGTATTCAGTCAGCATTGGATCTTGCTGATGCAGGATTTAAGGTGTACCTCATTGAAAAACAACCAAGTATTGGGGGGACAATGCCCCAGCTTGATAAAACATTCCCGACTAATGATTGTGCTATGTGTATTCTCGCCCCAAAACTTGTTGCCACCGGCAGACATCCAAACATAGATCTTTTAACCTACTCTGATCTGAAAAAAATAGAGGGCGAAGCTGGTGATTTTACTGTTACCATCAACAAAAAAGCACGATCTGTTGATGAAGTTCTCTGCAATGGGTGCGGGTTGTGCGTAGAAAACTGTCTCGTCCGATTCAAACCACAGAAACCAACGCACTATGACGCAAAAAAAGCACTTGAGAAAAACGACCTCAGAACAGTAGACGGCATCATAAACACTTATGGGAAAACATCTGATGCACTCATCCCTATCATGCAGGCGATAAACGAACATTATAATTACCTTCCAAAAAATATTCTAAGCTATGTCGCTCAAGAGGTAGATGTTCCTCTTGCACAGGTGTACCATGTCGCAACCTTTTATACCTCGTTTTCTTTGAAACCACGAGGAAAACACATCATAAAAGTGTGTATGGGTACTGCCTGCCATGTGCGTGGGAGCCCTAGAGTACTTGATGAGATACAGCGTCTTCTGAAGATAGAACCTGGTGAAACGACCGATGATGATATGTTTACATTGGAGACCGTGAACTGCCTTGGTGCCTGTGCATTAGGACCTGTGGTAGTTGTTGATGAGAAATATTACATGGTAAAACCTGGTGAGTTTGGTAAGATACTAAATACTATCACTCTTGAGAAGAGTTCTCCTCTTGTCGCAGAGGTGAAACAATGAGCGGGAATGATGCAGCTTCATCGAAGACTTCCATCTCACCTGATGAGATTATACAGAGGTTAAAACTGATACCACTTCACTCGCTACAAGAACTAGAGGATCTCATTTATAAACTCATGAAAGAAAGAGACAACGATAAAAGAAGAACGATCGTGGTTGCTGGTGGCACCTGTGGTCATGCTCGTGGATCACAGGATATCTTGCATACGGTGCGAGATGAGCTTGATAAAGCAGGGCTCGGGAAAAGTGTTACTCTCAGAGCCAGTGGTTGTCTCGGGTATTGTGATCAGGAGCCTCTCATCCTTATTCTCCCAGAACTAATATTTTACCCAAGAGTTATTCCTTCCCAGGTTTCAGATATTGTCACCAAGACAGTGAAAAATGGTACGGCCATAGAAGATCTCTTGTGGAAGGATCCTGTGAGTGGGAAACGTATTTCCCGCATTGATGATCTTCCTTTTTATAAAAAACAAGTACGTGTTATTTCTGGGAACAACGAGTATATTGATCCTGGTAATATTCTTGATTATCTTGCGATCGGTGGATATTCCGGGTTAGTGAATATATTACGACAGCAGACACGCCCTGAAGACATCGTTGGGATAATTACAAAATCAGGTTTGAGAGGTCGTGGTGGCGCTGGTTTTCCTACAGGGAAGAAATGGGAATCAGCACGGAAAGCTCCTTCGGTAGATGGAATAAAATATGTGATCTGTAATGCTGATGAGGGGGATCCTGGAGCATATGCGAATCGCAGTCTTCTCGAGGCGAATCCCCATAGTGTCTTAGAGGGTTTGATTATTGGTGCATATGCAGTGGGTTCAAACAAAGGGTATATCTATGTACGAGCAGAATATCCGTTGGCCATCCAATATTTTGATCTTGCAATACGAAGCGCGGAAGCACTAGGTCTGCTGGGAGAGGACATATTGAACTCTGGATTCTCTTTTCATGTGAAAATCGCGAAGGGGGGAGGAGCATTTGTTTGTGGAGAATCCACGGCGCTTATGGCATCTATTGAAGGTAAAGCTGGTGAGCCGCGGGTCAAGCACATTCATAGTACGACACGAGGGTTATTTGAACGGCCGACTGTGCTGAATAATGTAGAGACATGGGCAAACATTCCTCTCATCGTCAACAAGGGTGCTGAGTGGTATAAAGAAATAGGTACCGAAGGAAGTAAAGGAACCAAAATATTTTCTATTGTTGGAAAGGTCAACAACACCGGTCTTGTTGAAGTTCCTATGGGAGTAACGATTCGAGAGATAGTTTATGAGATGGGTGGTGGGATAAAAGAAGGCAAGAAATTTAAGGCAGTACAAATTGGTGGGCCTTCTGGTGGCTGTATCCCCGAGCAACACCTCAATCTTCCTATTGACTACGACAGTCTTAGTGAGTCAGGAGCGATGATGGGCTCTGGTGGTATGATTGTGATGGATGAGAACACCTGCATGGTGGATGTCGCAAAATATTTCGTGAATTTCTTAAAAAATGAATCCTGTGGGAAATGCACCTCCTGCCGTGAGGGCCTTGTTCAGATGCATGGGATGTTGGCTGATATCACGGAAGGCAGAGGTCGAAAAGAAGATATCGAACTGTTAGAAGAACTAGCAGAGATCGTAAAGGATGCATCACTGTGCCAATTAGGAATCACTGCTCCAAATCCGATCCTGACGACCCTGCGGTATTTCAGAGACGAATATGAGGCACACATCAGAGACAAGAAATGTCCTGCTCATGTATGCAAACCCTTGATCACATTTACTGTTGATGCAAAAAAATGCGTCGGCTGCCAACTATGCGCTAAGAAATGCCCAGTAGGAGCAGTATCAGGAAAATCGAAACAGGTTCATGCCATTAACCAGAAGATCTGCATTAAATGCGGTATTTGTTATGATGCTTGTAAGTTTGATGCACTGGAGGTGCAGTAAGTGGTTCTTGTTACCATTAATTCGAAAGAATACGAAGCAGCTCCAGATGAGACAGTGTTAGAGGTATGCAAGAAAAATAATATCTTCATACCAACCTTGTGTCACCATCCATCCATTACACCATACAGTTCCTGCAGACTCTGCATCGTGGAGGTCACTCAGAAAGGCTGGACGAAGCTGACCGCATCATGCAGTTTACCAGTAAAAGAAGGAATGATCATAGCGACAAACTCCCCACATGTTCAAAACGGAAGAAAAATTCTTATGGAACTCTACCTCGCCCGCTGTCCCACATCAGAACAGATCAAAGAACTCGCCAATAAACTAGAAGTACAGAAAACTAGGTTTAAAACCTACACTGATCCAGACAATAAGTGTATTTTATGCGGGTTGTGTGTGAGGGTCTGCAATGAAGTAATGAAGGTGAAAGCATTAGGGTTTGCTCACCGTGGTGCAAAGAGAGAAATTGCGGTCCCCTTTCAAGAGTTTTCGCACGTTTGTATGACCTGTGGAGCATGTGCTTTTGTATGCCCGACACAATGTATTAATCTCTCTAAGTTAAGTCCGAACAAACCTGTACCTCTCACCAGTGATTTTGATGCAGGGATGGCGCAACGAGGAGCTATTTATACTCAATTCCCTCAGGCGATACCAAACGTCCCGGTTATCGATAAAAAAGCGTGTATGTATGCACTCAATGGTACGTGTAAATCTTGTGAAAACTTCTGCGAGAAAGACGCACTGAAGCATGGGCAAGAAGACAAAGAGATCAAGGTTGATGTTGGGTCTGTGATTATCTCCCCTGGTTTTGATACGTATGAACCACCGAAGGGTGATAGTTATGGATATCGGATCTTTCCAAATGTGTTAACAAGTATTGAATTTGAACGGATGATTTCTTCATCAGGACCGTATAAAGGGCATCTTGCCCGTATTTCTGATGGTCAACCCCCGAAAAAGATCGCCTGGTTACAATGCGTTGGTTCCCGCGATGAAAGCTGTGACAGACAATATTGTTCTTCAGTTTGCTGTATGTATGCCACAAAAGAAGCGATTATCGCAAAGGAACACCTCCCCGGGGTTGATACCCATATCTATTTTATGGATATGCGTTCGTTTGGAAAGGATTTTGAAAAATATTATGACCGTGCAAAAGACGAGTACGAGGTTGTGTATCGAAGGTGTCGTATCCCCCAAGTGGAACAGGATAGAAAGACAAAGCATCTGAGTATTCGATATGTGGATGATGATGGCGCCCTAAAGAAAGAATCATACGACATGGTTGTCCTCTCGGTGGGTTTACAACCCTGTAAAGATCTTGCTGAGATGAGTAAGATTCTTGAGGTGAATCTGAATCGTTATGGATTCATTGAAACTGATCCGTTCTTCCAGGTGAAAACCTCACGAAAAGGGATTTATGCGTCAGGGACTGTTACCGAACCGAAAGATATCCCAGAGAGTGTTACTCAGGCGTCTGCTGCTGCTGGGGAGGCGGCAAAGGATATCGCTGCGCTACGGGGAACAGAGATAATCCAGAAGGTATACCCTGATGAAAAAAACGTGAGTAATGAAAATCCGCGAATCGGTGTGTTTGTCTGTCATTGTGGCATCAATATTAGTGGCGTTGTTGATGTGAAGAAAATTGTCGCAGTTGCGCAGACCTTACCTTTTGTTGTGTATGCGGATGATAGCCTTTATACATGTTCTCAGGATTCAAATGAAAAAATAAAGGAGAAAATAAAAGAACTTGGATTGAATCGGATTGTGATTGCATCCTGTACTCCGCGAACGCATGAACCCTTGTTCCAGGATACGCTTCGTGAGGCTGGACTGAATCCTCATCTTTTTGAGATGGCGAATATTCGGGATCAGAATTCATGGGTGCATAAAAATAATCCATTGAGTGCGACAGAAAAAGCAATCGATGCGGTGCGAATGGCGGTTGCCAAAGCATCAGATTTATCTCCTATTCATCATGCGAAAATTCCTGTAGTTAACCGCGCGTTGGTGATTGGCGGTGGTATTTCAGGGATGCAGGCTGCACTGTCAATTGCGGATCAAGGATACGAGACCACACTCGTGGAAAAAGAATCTGATCTCGGCGGTCATCTCAAAGAGATCTACCTTGGGGCACAGGGGGAAAAACCGCAGGTGCTGTTAAAACAGACAATTGAGCAGATCATGAGTCATCCTCATATTCAGGTCTTCACCAATACCGTAGTAGACCATATCTCTGGGTACGTTGGGAACTTTACGACAACACTACTGGTTAAGAAGGAGATGTCGCCAGCGACGATTCAACATGGTGTCATTATCGTTGCGACTGGTGGGTTACCCTATGAACCAACAGAGTATCAGTATAACAAAAGTAAGGATGTTCTCACTCAGACAGCGTTTGAAAAAGACTTGTTTGAAGAGAAATCGTATCTGAAGAATCTCAAAGAAGTGGCGATGATTCAGTGTGTTGGTTCGCGAAACGAGGATCATCCGTATTGTAGTAGGGTGTGCTGTTCTGAGGCGTTGAAGAATGCGCTTCGATTCAAGGAGCTGAACCCTGATGCTACAGTATATGTGTTGTATCGTGATATTCGGACATATGGGTTCCGGGAAGATCTCTTGTATCAGAAAGCGCGGAAGAACGGTATTCTCTTCATCAGATTTGAGGATGATCACGAACCAGAGGTAACACTTACAGATGGAAAAATCATGGTGAAAACTAGGGACACTCTATTGAGACGGGAATTACATCTGCATCCAGATAAACTTGTGTTAAGTACCGGGATCATCCCACAAGATAACACCGAATTAGCGCAACAGTTGAAAGTCCCATTAAACGAGGATGCGTTCTACGCTGAGGCTCATGTGAAGTTACGTCCGATTGATTTCTCTGCTGATGGTATTTTCCTGTGTGGTCTTGCGCATTCACCTCGATTTATTGAGGAATCGATTTTACAGGCGAAGGCGACTGGTGCACGGGCAGCGACGATCCTGTCAAAGGAGTATTTGGAGACGAAAGGTAATGTCGCTCGAGTGATTTCTCGGAACTGTGTAGGTTGTCAATTGTGTGTTGAGATCTGTCCGTATGATGCAATCACGTTTGATGAAGAAAAGAAAGTAGTGATAGTAAACGAAATCCTCTGTCAGGGATGTGGTGCGTGTTGTGTCGTATGCCCAAGCGGTGTTTCGCAGCAGAATACGTTTACGAAACGTCAGATTGTTTCTATGATTGATGCGTATTTGGAGTAAAAAACATGAGTGAAGAAAAAAAGGAGCATAAAAAAGAAGATTTCGAACCGAAGATCGTTGGTTTCCTCTGTAACTGGTGTAGTTATGCAGGTGCTGATTTAGCAGGAACGAGTCGTATCCAGTATCCGCCGAATGTCAGGATTATTCGAGTCATGTGCTCAGGATCTGTTGATTCGATGTATATTCTTCGTGCATTGCTCGAGGGCGCTGATGGCGTGTTTGTCGGTGGCTGTCACCCTGGTGATTGTCATTACATTGATGGGAATTACAAGGCACGACGACGTACGGTATTACTCGAGAATATCTTAGGTACATTAGGCTTAGAGAAAGAGCGAGTGTGGCTGCGATGGATCTCTGCATCTGAAGGTCAGAAGTTTGCTGATACAATGAAAGACATGACTGAGGCGGTTAGGAAACTAGGGCCAAATCCGATCGCTAAACACTGGAATCTTTAACGGAGGATAAAAAAATGACGCATAAAGTAATCAAAGTCAAGGACAATGATGTGGTTGGATCAGCCAATGATTTTTTGAGTCATCTCCTTTCATCAGGGAAAATCCAGGCGTTATTGGTTCCGCAAAATACTCCATCGAAAAAAGTTGCATTTCCTGTGTTGATTTCTGATCCGAAGAAACTTCACGCTGATATTGTTGCCCCGATTCTTCCTGTGTCTACCGCTGCAATTGTGTCAAAGATGACCAAAGTACAGCCACCATCAAAACCCCTCGGGGTTGTGATGCGATCTTGTCAAATCCGAGCCCTTATCGAACTTGTGAAGCTGAATCAAGCAAGCCTTATGAACATCGTGATCATCGGAGTCGATTGCCCTGGTACGTTTCCAATAAACACATATACCGAGTTCCCTGAAAAGAAAACACCAACGCAGTTCCTTCTAGAAGTCTGGACGAAGAAATCCGATGAGGCAGAAAAATATTTCCGCTCGGCCTGCCAGGTCTGCAAAGACCCAGTTCCGACAAACGCGGATATTGTTCTTGGGTTCTATGGCGCTGATATTGAAAAAGAAATTTTCGTTGAGGCACACTCTGAAGTAGGAAAGAACATTCTGCAAGAATTATCCCTCGAGGATGAAAAAGAAGGTAAAAATCGGGAGAAAGCAGTTAAAGAAATCCGTAACGAAAAGAACAAAAAACGTACGGTTTTTCTCAAAGAAAAAGAGGGAATCAAAGGAATTGATAAGGTCTCTGAGTTTTTTGATAAATGTGTCAACTGTCATAACTGCCGACAGGCATGTCCGATTTGTTATTGTAAAGAGTGCCTGTTTGACTCATCAGTGTTTGACGCGGAGGCGTATAAGTTCCTTCGCAGAGCAGAAATCAAAGGGTTGTTTAAAATGCCGAACGATGCATTGTTATTCCAGCTCGGACGAATGAACCATATGATTCTTTCCTGTGTGGAGTGTGGGTTATGCGAACAGGCATGCCCTAACACTATTCCGTTGATGGAGGTGTTTATCCCCGCTGCAGAGAACGCGCAGAAAGAATTCGACTATCACCCTGGAAAGGACACTTCGGAGAAAATCCCGATGATCGTGTATCGAGAGGATGAATTCTTAGAGGTAGGAGAAAAATAATATGGATGTCATTGACTCCCGCAAGGTTGACCCAAGTTTTAAGTTTAAGATAGCAAAAGAAGAGGGCGGTGAAGGTATTCTGAAATGCTTCGCGTGTGGTGCCTGTACCGCTCGTTGTCCGGAGATGGATGTAAAACCAGAGTGGAACGCACGAGTCATTATCCGCAAAGCACTCCTTGGGTTGAAAGAAGAAGTGCTAACAAGCGAATTTTTCTGGATCTGCAGCGCTCATTATGGGTGTTTGGAAAAATGCCCGCAGAAGGTTAATGTCAAAGAGGTGATGAATGCGGTGCGGGACGCCCGGCTGCTTGAGGAACAAACGGAGGATTTCACCGGGAAAAAGACGAAAAAATATCTTGATATGGATTTCAAATATACAATTACCCAGAACAAAGCTGGGAAAGACCTCTATGAATGTTTCTCCTGCGGTACATGTACGGCAGGGTGTCCAGAGCGGGAGCTCGATTCGTTGTATTCACCACGCAAAGTGATCAAGAATGTGTTATTAGGGATGAAAGACCCTGTGTTCTGTAATAAGTTTGTTGAAATTTGTTCGTCTCATCATCGGTGTTTCACTCAATGTCCACAAGGGGTGGAGATCCCAAAGTTGATGAATGCGATTAAAAACATTGCGATGAAAGAAGGATATAATCGAACAACAAAATAGAAGACCTATGGTAAAAAAATCTGATACGATCGGAGCTGTTGCTGTTGTCGGCGGTGGTATTGCCGGGGTACAAGCAGCTCTCGATCTCGCGGACATGGGGTACAAAATCTACGTACTTGAGAAATCACCGACCATCGGTGGTGTTATGGCACAGCTTGATAAGACATTCCCGACGAATGATTGTTCGATGTGTATTCTGTCCCCGAAACTTGTCGATTGTGCTCGTCATCAAAATATTGAGATTCTTACAAACGCGGTAGTAGAAGGTATCGAAGGAAACCCAGGGAATTTTATCGTAAAGGTTCTGAAGAAACCGCGATATATTGATCTGGAGAAATGTACCTCGTGTGGGAGCTGCGAGGCGGTCTGTCCGGTTTCTTTGCCGAATGCGTTTGAGTATGGTCTTGTGAAACGTAAGGCTATTTACAAGCCGTTCCCACAAGCGATCCCGAATGCATATGTAATCGATAAGGAAGGTGATGGAAAACATCGTGGCTGTGTTGATTGCATGCGGTGTGTGAAAGAGTGCAAATCTGGCGCGATTAACCATGAGCAGAAATCTGAGCAACTCACTGTTCACGTTGGTGCGGTGATTATCGCTGCCGGTTCTCCACCGTTTGACCCCGTAGTGAAACCTGAGTTTGGATATAAAAAATATAAGAATGTACTGACGAGCGTAGAGTTTGAACGAGTCTTATCAGCGTCGGGGCCAACCCAGGGCAAAATCCTGCGACCGAGCGACCAGAAACATCCGACAAAGGTCGCCTGGGTGCATTGTGTCGGCTCCCGGGATGCGTCCGTGAACCACGAATATTGTTCGGCGATGTGCTGTATGTACACCGCAAAGGAAGCAATTATTGCTAAGGAGCATGCATCAAATATTGAGCCGACGGTGTTCTACATCGATGTCCGTTCGTATGGTAAGGATTTTGATAAATACATTAATCGAGCGAAAAAAGTGTACGGACTTCGCTATGTTCGGTCACGGATCTCTGAGATTACCGAAGATCCGAAAACACGGGATCTTATTATAAAATACGAGGATGATAAAGGAGACTTCAAAGAAGAAATCTATAATTTGGTGGTACTGTCGGTTGGGTTGTGTGGCGCTGGTGAACGTCGCAACGAGTTAATAGACATCCTCGGGTTTGATGTCAATGAGTTCAAATACGTGCGTACGAGTGCGGATGATCCAGTGGTTATCAAACCAGGGGTTTTTGTCGCAGGCTCGTTCCTGGAACCCCAAGCAATCCCTGAGTCGGTGATGCAGGCATCTGCAGCAGCAGCTAACGCAGCTGCGTTGTTAAAGGATTCACGGGGTACGTTAGTAAAGGAAAAGACGTATCCCGCGGAGAAGAATGTGTCTGCTGAGAAGCCTCGTATTGGGGTGTTTCTCTGTCACTGTGGTATCAACATCGGTGGATATGTAGATATCCCTGCAGTGGTAGATTATGTAAAATCATTGAAGGATGTGGTCTTTGTCGAGGCGAATATTTACACCTGTTCTGAGGATACGCAGAAGAAAATTGTTGATGCAATTAAAAAATACGATTTGAACCGTATCTTGGTTGCTGCGTGTACTCCTCGAACGCATGAGCCATTATTCCAGAAAAGCCTACGGGATGCGGGACTCAATCCGTATTTGTTGGAGATGACAAATATTCGGGAGCAGTGTTCTTGGGTTCATATAGATGAGCCAGCCAAAGCAAGTGAGAAGGCAAAACAGTTAATCGCAATGACGGTTGCAAAGACTCGTTTTTTACAACCGATTCAAGAAGCTGAGATTCCTGTTTTACAGAAGGCGCTGGTTATTGGTGGTGGGATTGCAGGTATGACTGCGGCATTATCTCTCGCTGATCAGGGGTATGAGACTGCTTTGGTAGAAAAAGAACGCCGGCTTGGTGGGTACTTACATAAGGTGTACTATACCGTTGATGGTGTTGACATCCCACGATTACTCAAGGAGACTACAGAGAAGGTGCAGAAACATCCTTTAATAAAGGTGTATACCGACTCACAGGTGAAATTCTTAAAGGGGTATGTGGGAAGTTACGAATCTGAGATTCAAACACCGATAGAGGTCGTACCATTTTCTCATGGTGTGATCATCGTGACTGTTGGTGTTGACGAATACAAACCACAAACATATCATTACGGAAAAGATCCCCGGGTGTTAACGCAATCAGAGCTGGAAAAAAATCTTAGTGAAAACACAAAAGAAAATATCCATGATGGGGAGACGTTCGTGATGATCCAGTGCGTGGAATCCCGTGATGAGAAACGGCCGTACTGTAGCAGGATTTGTTGCATGCAAGCGGTAAAAAACGCCCTGAAGATCAAGGAGTTGAACCCACGAGCTGAAGTATTTCTCTTGTATCGCGATTTAATGACATACGGATTTAAAGAAAAATTCTATAAAGAAGCTAGAGAAAAAGGTGTGATGTTCCTGCAGTATGAACTGGAGAAAAAACCAGAGGTCGAGGCGAAAAATGGGCTTGTCGTGAAGATTCATGAACCAATGTTGGGGGAACTGTTAAAGATACCTACTGATCATCTCATTCTTTCGACTGGACTACAGCCGAATTCTGACAACCCAGCAATAGGCAAGCTGCTTAAGGTCCCGGTGAACGACGATGGATTCTTCCTTGAGGCACATGTGAAATTGCGACCTGTTGATTTTTCGACGCGTGGTGTATTTGTTGCGGGGAACTGCCATGTGCCAAAGTTCATCAGTGAATCGATTTATCAGGCACAAGCTGCTGCAGCGCGTGCAGCAACGATTCTGTGTAAATCGACGTTGAAGGCAGAGCCAAACGTGGTGTTTATCGATGAGGATCTCTGCAGCGGGTGCAGTATTTGTATTTCAGTCTGTCCGTATAACGCGATTGAGCGTGTTGAAGAAGAAATCAATGGTAAAAAGGTGATACACGCGAAGATCAACGAAGGGTTGTGTCAAGGGTGCGGGACGTGTGTTAGCGCTTGCCCAAGTAGCGCGATTCAGCAGCGTGGGTTTAAGGATAAACAACTGCTTCCGATGATTGATGAAATCTCTCGTTGATATCCTTTTTTAGAGGAGGTTTTTGAAAAAGTTGATAATCCTTCAACTTATGTTGATTATAGAAAAATCACTTGAGAGAGGTATATTATATGGATATGGAGATCACGTTCCCTGGTGGGAAGAAAGTGGATGCACAATACGGCGGTTTTACGGTAAAAACCGATCAACCAGTTATCGATGGAGGGGCTGGGGCAGCTCCGTCACCGTTTGATTTATTTCTTGCATCAATTGGTACTTGTACAGGATTTTATGTGTTGAGTTTTTGTCAGAAGAATAACATTCCGACACAGAACATCACCCTTCATGGGTCGATGCAGAGAAATCAAAAGACGCATCTTGTGGACCATTGTGATTTCACCATCAATGTCCCGAATGATTTCCCCAAGAAATATGTAAATGCGGTGATTAAGGCTGCAGAGTTGTGTTCAGTAAAACGACATTTGCAAAATCCTCCCAAGATAGACATCAAAGTAGCAACTCATTAGTCAGTATCTTTATGTAGCTGTTTTCTATTGCGAGAAAATGAAGGACTATGACCGTTAGTTTAGTGATTGGGACGCAATGGGGCGATGAAGGTAAAGGTAAGGTTGTTGACTACTATTCGAAAAATACGGATTACGTAGTACGTTTTCAAGGCGGAAATAATGCGGGTCATACCATCAAAGTCGGAGAGGAAGTTTACAAACTTCATGTGGTACCTTCCGGCGTCATTCAGGGAAAAACCGGGGTCATCGGTAATGGTGTGGTCATCGATCCAGAAATCCTGATTCAAGAAATTAATGAGCTCACCCGACGAGGGATTACACCGAAACTATATATCAGTGACCGTGCCAACATCATCATGCCGTACCATAAAATCCTGGATGGTGCCGAGGAGCAATACCTAGGTGATAAGAAGATTGGAACCACTAAACGAGGCATCGGACCATGTTACAGTGATAAGGTTGCACGAAACGGAATTAGAGCAATTGATCTCATCCAGAAAGAAAAACTTCAACGATTACTTGACCGAATTCTCCCTATAAAACAAAGGATGATTGATATCTATGACATCAAAACCAAACTTGATAAAAAAGAAATCCTTGAAACCTACAACGCATATGGAGAACTACTCAAAGAGTACATCACTACTACCCATATTGAACTGAACAATGCAATACAGAAAAAGAAAAACATCCTCCTCGAGGGTGCACAAGGAACCATGCTTGATGTGGACTACGGCACTTATCCTTACACGACTTCGTCAAATACGATCGCAGGCGGATGCACCATTGGCACCGGTATCGGACCAAAACACATCGATGAGATCATCGGAATCGTCAAAGCCTACACCACGCGCGTCGGTGAAGGACCATTCCCAACAGAACTACTTGATAAAACCGGGCAACATCTCCAACAAGTAGGCCATGAATTCGGCACTACTACCAGCAGACCACGAAGATGCGGCTGGCTTGATCTTGTCATCGTTAAACATTCCCGTATGATCTCAGGAATCACGAAGCTAGCAATCACCAAACTCGACGTCCTTAGCGGACTTTCACAGGCATATATCTGTACACAATACACCTTTAATGGAAAACGAATAGATTATTTCCCCGCAAACATCGAAGACGTTGCAACATGCAGACCTGTTTACAAAGAATTCAAAGGCTGGGAAACCATGGACCAACAAATCACTACGTTCGCTGAGCTACCAAAAGAAGCACAAACCTACCTCCAGTTCATCGAAAAAGAAACAGACGTTAAAATAGGACTTGTCTCTATCGGACCAGGACGAGACGAAACCATCGAGATTTAAACAAGTTGTTTTACGGAAAGAGCTGTCTGAATCCAGCGGAGATACGAGTTACACGCTGCTCTCAGGGAACTGACATCCTCTGATTTAATCGTAACCTTGAGGGTTTTTTTATCAATAAAAAACGTGACATTTGATTTGGGTATCCTATGCTGGATTTCTGGCGATAGCGATTGTGCAACGATACTAGCATCCCTGGCAGATGGGAAGAAAAAAAGAAATGTTGCTTTGTTTGTCATACGCTTTTAATGCGCTTTGCGACTGTTGGTCGTTCCTTGTAAAAGACCTTGCTTCCGCAGTACGGACATTGCATCCCAATGTTCTTTACATCGAATTGGACTGCTTTCTTACACAAACCACATTTATATCGGGTCACTTTGATTCCTTCTCCACAGGTGACTCAACAGGGAGCCCTTTGAGGATCCGCTCGGCGGTCACACCGGCAGGTGTCGTAGGGAAGTACGCACCACCAGCATATACATTGCCACATTTCGAACATTCCCAGATACTGGTGCTTGTGCGTTGGACCGCTTTCTGACCGCACCGGGGACATGCATGGCGGAGCTTCTGCTGGCTTTCCACTTCTCTAATCATGGTTCGCGATCGTACACCGTATCGTTCTGCGAAACGACCAGACGTGCCAACTTTCTTAGTTCGTTTTGACATTTTATTTTCCTGTACTTACGATGAAACAACGTCTTTTAACGTCTTTCGTACTTCTTTCCCGTTATCCAGAGCTCCTTTTATAACTTTTTGTATCTCTTCCTTGGAAAAACTCCCAGAAAGCCCTTTTTGCATCGCCCGAATATCACCGTTATGGTCGGTCGCAACCGTTAACCGCACGTCTGCGATGACTTCTTCATCAAAACAAGGGTCAAAGAGAATAAAATCGTTGATTTTCACGGCTGTACAAGATATAGGAGGCTCGGTCATCGGCAATGGAAAATCTTGTATTGGATTTGGATTTTTATTTGCTTCGTCTGCTCCAAATGGAATTTCATCTACTCCAGGTATTGTATATAAATCTAAAATTTGTTTTTGCCAAGAGGTTCTATCTTTTTCGTTCAGATCCTTTAAAAATCGAGAAACTGGAACCTTTGTCGTAGATAATGCAGCAAGCGCAGCGAGAGACGCCGCATCAAACAGGTTTCCGTCATAATCAAGTATGTGAATATCAATGAACACCAACCACACCTTTTCACCAGGGGTAATACAGAGTTTTTCTAGTTGTATAACCTGGGATTCTCGGACACCTCGATCGACGACCCTTGCAAGCTCAATGGCATCCTCTCGGGGAGGACCAGATTCAAAATCAGGGGATGCCAGAGGAACAAACTCCGCAGCGGTACTCATTACACCTGTTGCTGGGGTATCGGGGAATGGTTCCCCAATGTCCATTTTTATACCGCAAAGCACTTGGGTATTGCCGATTTTCACACGAGCGGACCCCTCGGCTTTGTTAACCACATTAGTCTCAATTTCAATCTTCCGATAGTGATTAAAATCACGTCCGTCGATACGTTTTCCTTGTTCAGCAAGTTTTATTATATAATCACGTTTAATAATAGGAACAATAGTCATTCGTTCACCTCGGCAGCAGCAGTCTGATATTTATCCATAATCGCTTTCTTCTGAATTTCAGAGACCATGTGACATCCTTTCACTGCGAGATCAAACGCCTCATTGAACTCTTCATAGGTTAAATGACCATCCATCTGCAATAAGAGCACCTCACCGGTTCGAGGTGAAATCGCAATGGGTAGATCAGCATCACCAAAGTTATCCTCCTCCTTACCAAGATCAAGAACAACCTGACCATTGATTTTGCCTGCGGCACATGCGACAGGGATATCACGCATCGGAATACCAGCATCAATCAACGCAACACCGGCAGCGGTCAATCCTGCACAGCGGGTTCCAGCTTCCGCATCAAGAACCTCGATACAGACATCGATGCTTGCCCGTGGGAACTGATCTGTAAGAACGATTTTCTCGAGTGCCTCTGAGATGACTTTTGAGATCTCGACACTTCGTCGGTCTGGACCAGGTCGTTTACGATCTTCAACACTGAACGCAGCCATATTATACCGTGCCTGTACAATCGCCTTAAGGGGATTCTGCGTGTGCCGTGGGACAGCCTCTCGAGGTCCATATACAGCCACCAGGACTTTATTGCCACCCCATTCAAGGTAGCAAGAGCCGTCTGCCCGATGAAGCACGCCAGCCTCGATTTTGATTTTCCGTATGTCCTGTGGACCTCGTCCATCGTTTCGTTTTCCTTCAGTGTCTATTAATTCAATGTCTGATTTCATTATCTTACATCCTTTGCATCTTTTTTCAAGAGTTCTTCTATTCTGTCAGTGAGCCCAAACGTTATAGCTTCACTTTCTATTTTGGAGATAGCCTGTAATACCTTCTCGATTCCTTCTGCGTCTCCATCAATCCAAATACGCCCGTTTTTACCGACTTTTATGCGGCAGCGGGTGTATTTTTGTATTATCTCAATCATAGAGTACTTTTTTCCCATAATGCGACGATACACCGATGGTTCGAATTCAATAAGATGACCGTCTTTGAGTTTGAACAGGTTGCGATCATTCAGCGTTATCTGAAGTCTCTTTGATTCGTCAACGGATAGGACTTTCGCCAGTATGGTATCACCTGTGTTTAAATACTTTTCCGTATCGGCGTATTCGATTTCCCAAGGTACCTCATGAACATGTAACACTGCGGGGGATGGGGCATTGATATCAACCATCCAGTGCGAAGCTGATGCTTCTTCAACAATACCAATAACTAAATCACCGATAATTGGGTCATATCGACCTTTCAATGGAATGATGTGAATGAATGCATCTTGTATGTTGAGTACCCCGAGTCGCTCCGCATAGATCTTCTTATTTTCCACAAATGTTCCTCGTCCAGGTTTAAATGTGGGGGTATCACCAAGAATCTGACCCGGAATGACTACTTGACGTCCTTCGTTTGTCATAAAATCATTTATCCTTCGTAACCTATCTATTTTAAAATCCTTGTTTCAACGTTTCCCTTTGTAAGTGTATTAAGCCGATCATAAAAATCTGTTTGCATACCTGCAGGAAGTTTCACAATACCGACCCAGGAGCCATCGGACTGCCATTCCTCGCGCTCTAAGGTGCCAAAGCTGCGGACTGCACCGTACCCCTTTCCCACATGTTCAGGAGGAATCTTCACAGAGATTCGCACCTGCTCTATCGAGATAGGCAGAATGGGTCGGAGCACCTCAATAATGGTTTTCATCTGTTGATTTACTGATTTGAATGGGTCGATATGCACCTTTGCTTCATCCATCGCAAGTTCAATGCGGGTTCTCGGATGTGGCATCTTGGTTTTCGGGTCCATCGCGTTTTTCACAATCAGATCAACGATACGTTTCTTCTTTTGTTGCTGCATCTCGTGACGCTGCTCAGTGGTCAGCTGGATTTCACCTTTCTGAATGATTTCTTTTACAATCGTTGAAATATCAGTGGTTTTGAATTGTTTCTGAAGTGATTCGATGGGTGCATGGGTTCCTTTCTTTGAATCGCTAAATACCGCATCGATCGCAAGAGCGGAGAGGATATTTTCTGTTTTTCCATCCAGGATATGCTCTGCCTCATGAGGATCCACGAGGATTTCGAAACGATCTCCCCCTTTTTGTAAACGCGCAATAACTGCGTTTTCTAGACTTACCAACTCTACTTGCCTCCAATCGCTTTAGTCACATAGGTCTTTGTTTCTGCAGAGGTCAGGATATGGAATTTAACTCCTTTTTTCACAATACCAATTTCGATCGCATCCGGATTTAATTTTCCTTCAGTACCCTTATGTAATGCTTTCACGCCCAGATCAATAGCCTCTTCCATAGAACTGTTCTCTTTGTAATGTTCCTCGAAGTACGCCATCGCTCCAGTGCGTCCAGCTCCTTCACTAGCTGCTTTATATTCCATAAGAGCACCAGAAGGATCAGTGGAAAATAAGCGAGCACCGGTTTGATCGACTCCCGCAATCAACAATGCTGTTCCAAACGGCCGGACACCCCCATACTGAGTGTACGTTTGTTTAAAATCACAAATTCGTTTTACTAATGTTTCGACCTGAATTTTTTCACTATAAGTTATTTCATTGATTTGTGCATCAAGTCTAGCTCTATCAATCAAGGATCGAGCATCGGCAACAAGACCAGATGTTGCACACCCAATGTGATCATCGATAATAAAAATTTTCTCAATAGAATCTGGTTCAATGAGTCGAGATGTAATGCGTTTATCAACAATTAAAATAACGCCATCTCGGAATTTCACTCCGACTGTTGTTGTTCCGCGTTTTACTGCTTCTCGTGCGTACTCCACTTGGAACAATCGTCCATCGGGGGAAAAGACAGTAATCGCTCTATCATATGCCATATTTGATGGTTGCATTTTTCATTTCACCTCATATTTTCTTCTGTTGTTCTCTGTTTTTTCTCTCAATTTTAACCATGAATGCACTTTTGATGTATATAGTTTGTGTTCACGTTTCTTTGTTTTTTCTCTAGAGAAATATGATAAGAATGACGATAAGTTAGACTCCTCTTTTTTCCCCCCAAATGATTTTATGTAATTGCAGTGCTAATCGCACGAGTAATCCATCGTTGAGAATCCATGACGCAAGCTTCTTCGCACTTGTACCCCAAACAGGTTGGAAAAACACGGTGCATTGTGGGTTGTATTTTTTGAGAATTTTTTTCGCGTAATCGTAATCTTCTTTGTTTTTAATGATGAATTTAAGTTGATCTTTTTTTGAAAGATAGGATATATTTTTCATAATCATTTGTTCATGCGAACCAGATGATGGACATTTGATGTCCAGCGAGATCATTAAAGATTTTTTTCCCACCAATTTCTTGATGCTAATGCTTCCATTTGTTTCAAGACATATCTTATAATTTTTTTTAAGGAGATTTTCAATAAGTTTTACTGAATCTTTTTGTAATAGTGGTTCTCCACCCGTGAGACAAATATAAGTGCAAGCAAATTTCTTAATATCATCGAGGATCGCTTGCACACTCATCTCTTTGCCTTGTACGTAGCCATACTTGGTATCACAGAAGGAACAACGTAAGTTACACCCGGTGAGTCGCAGAAAAATGCTAGGTACACCAACCAATATGCCTTCTCCTTGGATTGAGTAAAATATTTCATTTACTTTCATCTGGATGATGTATTTCGGCCTTTAATTAAAATCTTTGCTTGATAGAAAAAGGAAAACACAGTGGATACAAAGGATGTAAAATTATTTATAGGGGAAGTAATATTACGGGTAAGCCGTTCCATTGTTACTTGATATAGTGTAGAGTATAAATATTGAGTGGAACAGTGGCCCGTCCTTGGGCCTGTAGCTCAGCTAGGTAGAGCATCTGGCTTTTAACCAGGTGGCCAAGGGTTCGAATCCCTTCAGGCCCGCCTCTCCTCAGAAGGAATGTAGGAGGAATGTAGTATCGCAGCCCCGCCAAAAAAATATTATGACATCTTGGGACATAAGCTTGTTCCGGAACATACTATCTTATCTGAGAAAGAGAAAAAGGAGTTATTGAAAGAATACGATATCAGACCTGACCAACTTCCACGTATTCTTACAAATGATCCAGCAGTGATTTCTGTTGGAGCAAAACCTGGACAGATTATCAAGATTATCCGGAAAAGCCCTACCGCGAAAAATGCAACTGCGTATCGGTTAGTTGTTCAGAGTGACATCTCTGAGAGTTTTGTCTTCGCTGAGCCATCTGAAGAGTTCAGTACGGCAAGTGAAGAAATATAGAAAGGGGAATATGAGGAGTATTTATGAGAGAACTTGTTGATGCGTTTTATCGAGAACGAAGTATTGTTAACCATCAGATTGCTTCCTATGATGATTTTTTAAGACATCGCCTGCAGCGGATTGTCGATGGCACGATTATTGGTCAGGAAGAAGAAGGGATAAAGAGAGGGTATATCTATCCAGAGATTGAAGGATATAAGATTAAGTTCGGAAAAATCAAAGTTGGTCTTCCCCAGGTAAAAGAGGCGGATGGAACCGAGCGGCCTTTGACACCGATGGAAGCACGTTTACGAGATTTGACGTACGAGGCGCCAATTGAGCTTGAATTCATTCCTGTGAAAAATGAGGTAGAGTATGAGCCTGAGACTGTTCGCATTGGTGAATTGCCTATCATGGTGAAATCTTTACGATGCAACATATCTAAAAAGGTTTTAGAAGAAAAATTAGATAGGCCGCTCTCTGATGAGGACTATCTAAAAGAGCTTCAACATTTGCAGGAAGACCCATTGGATCCAGGTGGATATTTTATTAGCAACGGGACGGAACGAGTATTAATCACGGTTGAAGATCTTGCTCCAAATAGGGTTCTTGTTGAGCGGTCAAGTAGATATGGTACTGATGTTGAGGTTGCTAAAGTTTTTTCCCAACGGGAGGGATATCGTGCGTTAACAGTGGTAGAAAAAAGGAAGGACTGTATGCTCATGGTGAGTTTACCGACAACATATGGTCAGATCCCTCTTATTATCTTATTGCGTGCTTTAGGGATGGAGAACGATAAAGAAATTGTTGATGTTATCTGTGTTGATCCAATGATGGAGCCGTATGTGCTTGCGAACATAGAGGAATGCGCGAAGGAATATAGTATCACGACAAAGGAAGAAGCAATTGCGTATCTTGGGAAGAAGTTCGCTGGTGGGCAGGCAAAAGAGTACCGAGTAAAACGTGTTGAAACAATCATGGACCGACATCTTCTAGCGCATCTTGGGAATGATCCTGATGATCGTTTAAAAAAGGCTATTTTCGTAGCTCGCATGGGGATGGCTGTCTTAGAACTCGCACTCGGGAAACGAGAGCAGGATGACAAAGACCATTATGCAAACAAGCGTTTGAAGCTTGCAGGGGATCTTATGGAGGATCTTTTCAGAGTCGCGTTCACCGCATTGTGCAAGGATTTAAAATATCAGATTGAACGCATTCATGCCAAAGGAAAAGAAATCAAGATCGCATCATCATTACGTTCTGATGTCCTCAGTCAACGTATTCATCACGCGCTTGCAACAGGGAACTGGGTTGGTGGAAGAGCAGGAGTCTCACAACTTCTTGATCGAACTAGCAATTTAGCGGTTCTGAGTCACTTACGACGAGTTACATCACCGTTAACTAGGTCACAGCCACATTTCGAAGCACGAGATTTACATTCAACCCAATGGGGGAGACTTTGCCCAAATGAAACGCCAGAAGGACCGAACTGTGGTCTTGTCAAAAACCTTGCACTTACTGTCGAAATCTCAGAAGGTTTTGAAGAAAAAGAAGTGGAAACAATCCTACGAGAACTTGGAATTAAGGAGCTGACGAAACACGTCACAGGTGCCCGTATTTATCTGAACGGAGATCTTATCGGGATGCATCCGAATGGTGCAGATCTTGTCAAGAAATTGCGAGAACGACGAAGAAAGGGAATGCTTAGTAATGAAATCAATGTTACCTTTGATAAGGAAGGAAACGATGTTATTGTTAACTGTGATTGTGGACGGTTACGACGACCGCTTCTTGTTGTTGAAAATGGTAAACTCTTAATAAATCAAAAAACTTTTACAGAGCTTAAAGAAGGAAAGAAGAACTGGTCTAATCTTATCAACGAGGGAATTGTCGAATATATAGATGCTGAAGAAGAAGAAAACTCACTTATTGCGACAGAAGAAGAATATCTAACCCTAGATCATACTCATATGGAACTGGATCCAATGTGCATTCTCGGAATCGGTGCATCTCTTGTTCCCTATCCGGAGCATAACTCATCTCCAAGAATTACAATGGGCGCAGGAATGGGAAAACAATCACTCGGATTCGGTGCGTCAAATTACCGTATACGACCGGACACACGAAGTCATCTGCTCCACTATTCACAGATGCCGTTAGTTCAGACACATCCGATTCATTATATTCGATTCAGAGAACGACCTGCTGGGCAGAATTATATTGTCGCGGTTGCTTCGTTTCAGGGATATAACATGGAAGACGCTTTGATTATGAGCAAGTCATCGGTCGAACGAGGTCTCGGTAGGAGTACTTTTATCCGAACATATAGTAGTGAGGAAAAGCGATATCCCGGTGGTCAAGAGGATCATTTTGAAATCCCAAATCCAGATTGCCGAGGTGTTCGGACTGAAGATGCGTATAACAATCTAGGTGAAGACGGTTTGATTTCTCCAGAATGTGGGGTAAACGGTGGAGATGTTTTAATAGGGAAAACATCACCACCACGTTTCCTTGAAGAACCAACTGATTTTCTTACACCTCAGAAGCGAAGAGAGACCTCAGTTACGGTTCAACACGGGGAAGGTGGTGTTGTTGATAAAGTCATGTTGTCTGAGTCAGTGAATGGGTCACGAATGGTGAAGATAAAAGTCAGAGAGCAACGAATCCCTGAACTCGGGGACAAGTTCGCATCAAAACATGGCCAGAAAGGAGTGATTGGATATCTGGTATCTGCGGAAAACATGCCATTCACCCAAGACGGTATGATACCTGATTTGATTATTAACCCACATGCCATCCCATCAAGAATGACGGTTGCACATGTGCTTGAGATGATCGGCGGTAAAGTCGGATCACTTGAGGGGCGAATCGTTGATGGAACAGCTTTTAGCGGGGAAGACGAAGACCAACTTCGAGCAGCTTTAGTAAAAAATGGGTTTAATCACGCTGGAAAAGAAATCTTCTATGACGGACTCACCGGACGACCATTGGAATGTGATATTTTTGTTGGATGTATTTATTATCAGAAGCTTCATCATATGGTTGCAGGTAAGATTCATGCCAGATCACGAGGACCCGTACAGATCCTCACAAGACAACCAACAGAGGGACGAGCCAGGGAAGGTGGTCTACGATTTGGAGAAATGGAACGTGATTGTCTCATTGGCCATGGCGCCTCCATGGTCATTAAAGATCGATTACTTGATGAATCAGATATTACGATGAAATATGTCTGTAACACGTGTGGTCATATCGCGATGATTGATCGTCATGGACGGTTACATTGTCCAATCTGTGGTGATAAAGCAGATATCTATCCAGTGGAGATGAGCTACGCGTTTAAGTTACTTATTGATGAATTGAAATCTCTTGTAGTTGTACCACGTATTAAACTGGAGTCGTTGGTGTAGGGGTTGAAAGAAATGGCAGGACAGAGTATTATAAAAAAGATTGGGATGTTGGAATTTTCAGTGCTTTCACCCAATGAGATTCGCAAAATGAGCGCAACAAAGGTTATTACTGCTGATACCTATGATGATGACGGGTTCCCTATTACTATGGGGCTGATGGATCAGCGTCTTAGTGTCATTGAACCAGGGCTTCGTTGTAAGACGTGCGGATTGAAAGTCGGTAAGGACAAATGCCCAGGGCATTTCGGACATATTGATCTTGCGATGCCGGTGATTCATGTTGGGTTTGTTAAGACGATTAGGAATTGTTTACGAGCGACCTGTCGGAAATGTGGACGAATTCTTCTTTCGAATACAGAGTTAGAGGAACATCGCAAAACCATAATAAAAAACAGCTCAGAGGGGCGTGACAACGCATACATTTTCAAGATGATTATCAGTAGCGCAACGAAAACAGAAGCATGTCCACGGTGTGGGGCTATTAGTGGGAAAATCGATTTAGATAAACCCACGTCGTTTCGGGAGAACGGAAAAAAACTCACGCCAACAGAGATTCGAGAATGGCTCGAGAAAATCCCGGATGAAGACCTTCCTTTATTAGATATTAATATTCATTCAGCGCGACCAGAATGGATGGTTCTGACTGTTTTACCGGTACCACCGGTCACGGTACGACCGTCCGTTACCCTTGAGACTGGTGAACGATCTGAAGATGACCTGACACATAAGCTTGTTGATGTCATCAGGATTAATCAGAGGCTTCAGGAAAATCGGGATGCTGGAGCGCCTCAATTAATCGTCGAGGATCTTTGGGAATTGTTACAGTACCATGTAACTACTTATCTGGATA
>CABMCU010000121.1 GCA_902384685.1 uncultured archaeon
GCCACAAAAAAATATGTGAGCACCCAGGAATGCTTGTGGACTAGCCCTTGCCGACAAAAATATTAACCAGATGGCGAATATCAATGTAACGAAAAAAAAAAAGGGAAAAGAGTTCTAAGGAATGCGGGTCTTACGCTACGCTCCAGACCACGCAGTATTCCCAGTCGCAACTATAAATTTTTAAATTAGAAATTATTACAAATATAAAATTTAGGAGAGGTAGATTGAATTATGAACATACGCTTAAAGGTGAAAGAAAAAAAGAATATAGACAAGATCAGTATTGCGTTTTTTCTCTTCAGTCTTCTAACTATAGCATCGATTTTACTTTCTGGTTGTGTCTCAAAAAATCCAACCAAAGCTGCAGATGTTATCCTTATCGATATGACTCATGTTGAAACATTACAATTTCCTATTGGATTCAAAAGCACTGTTACATTTTCTTTACAAAACATAGGTGATGCCTCAGCGATGAATATCACGATGCAAGTCATTGTTTATGATAGTGAAGGAAAGGAGCAGGAGTATAACGAAGAAAACATAATTTCTGTACTTGATTCTAATGCTGTAATACCACATAAAATCATCATTTTCAATGTTTTAGATGATGAATCTTTGACTTTGAATATTACGATAAGATGGGATACAGGAGAGCATAATTACTCTCGCTCTTTTGTACCAAAAAATATTAAGTACGCGGATGTACAATTAGATTATTTGACTCATCATGAGCGGGTTGAATTGCCAGATGTACATATCAGTCATGTCAATTTGACCTTACGAAACATCGGAAATGCGGCTGCAGGAGATACCAAAGCAGATATCGTCGTCTATGATCAAGATAAAAACGAACAATATCATCAAGAAGTGAATGTTTCTACACAGCTTATCCCTGGAGAGTTCGCATCATATGGGATTGATATTTACTATGACCCGACAGATATCCGCCTTGATTTGAATATTATCATTAAATGGAATACCGGAGAAAATAATTATTCGCAATCTATTTTTCCAGAAATTATCGAACAAGCGAATATCCAATTGGAAAATATGACCCATTCCGAACGGTATCGATTGCTCGTTGGACACATTAGTACTGTCGACTTCATTCTCCAAAATCGAGGTAATGAGATTGCAGAGAATGTCACAATCAAAGTGATTGCACAAGACCAAAACGGAAACATCCAATATACGAAAGAAAGCAATGTCATTGGAGTGCTTATATCAGGAGATATTGTTGCTCATGAAATCTCTATTCCCTACGATCCGGAGGATAGTCGTCTTGATTTGACTATCACCGTGCAATGGACCGGCGGAGAGAATCAATATACTCGATCATTTATTCCAAAATTACCCATTTAACGAAGAGTATATCGAATTCAATATCTCTGAAGTACAACCTTCTAGTGCTATTTCAACTTCTTACAGATAATAAGGATATGTTCTTAAAGAAGGATTTATTACAAAACAACTGAGTGAAGTGATGGGATATGAAAAAACAAATATTAATCATTGGTATCATCACTCTGCTGGTTTGTATTAGGTTAAGTGGATGCAATCGAATAAGTCCTTCATATATCGCCGAGAAGAATAAATTCGTTGGCACTTGGATATACTTAGTTCCCTCTGGCAATGGTTCAAACTACTCTTTTACCTATTACTTTTTTTCAAATGGGACTTTTTGTTTTAATAAAACAGGTTTAATAACTAATGGTACTTTTGATATTATAGATGGAAATTTATTTCTTACCTATAATGCTAATGGTACTAAGCAATATGTCGACTGTTCTTACATGTTTTCTGAAAATAACACTAAACTTACTATAAATAGAGCACTTTATACAAGACAATAAAAAAACATAACACTTAGCATAAAACTTGAGTTAAAATCGTGTCAATGCTTCTTTTCTAAGGATATGCTTTTACAGAACGATTGACATAGGAACGTATTGTTTAAAAATTCACCAACATCATATCATCTTAATCCATTGAATAGTATCAGGTGTTTTGCATCCTTGGGTTAATCCCTTCATCCATCAATTTTAAATAAGGATCTAATCGTCGATCGATAATACGAATAACCTGTTTTATCGCTGCTTTCTTCCACCATTTCATCCTTGTTGCCGTAAGATTTTCCCCTGCAAGGGCATATGCCCATTTGATACTATGCCGTATACACGCCGCGAAAAGCTGCCAATGCTCAGCGTACATATCTTTTGTTCTAAAAAATCGGTGATTGTCTTTTAGAAAACCAATAGGGACAAAATACAATGGAATAATGAGCGATCTATAATCTGATAGGTCCTGCACCAATTCATTAGATTTTCTAACATCCTCTGGTGTTTCACCGGGCAAACCCAAAATCATAGTATCCACAGGAACCCAGTGATTCTCTCGAAGAATCTGATGGGAATTAAGTATCATCTCAGGCCATTCCTTAGGAGTAAAAGGTTTTGCCTTCCCTTTCATATATCGGGTGATCAATTGAGGTGAGCCGCTCTCAACACCTGCCTGTCCACTCATAAACGGATAGGTTTTTGACCCTACATTCAACTCCTCTGAAATCTTTACAATAAGACCAGGATTTGATGCAACCGAAGCATGGGCAAAATGACTGAAACTGATACGATCAGTGAGTTTCTTTACCTCTGTAAAAAGTCGAAGAACCTCTTTCTCATCAGGAATAAATCCTTTTGTTTTATACCGGAGGACATCCTCTGCATGAAACAAGACACCATTTCCTGCATCAACATTGACCTTTGCTTCTTGAAGAATGAACTCTAACGGTTGAGATCGATAGTTCAACATTGTTGGATTACAAAACCGACATCCCCGTCCACAGCCTCGACAGATCTCAATAATTCCATTAATCGTCGGATAGTGAATAAGAGGAATTTGCTCAAGCGGAACAACATCCCCCTGAACAATTGAAGGAAAAGAGTCTCCATTCATCGCTTTATCTATCACATCAACTGCAGTGATTTCTCCTTCACCAACAACGACACAATCTATACCATATTTCGCCATAATACGTTCATCAGTAAGCTGCCACGCTCCTGATCCCCCCACAATAACCTTCAGATTATATTTCCGGATAAGTGGATGAGACATCAATTTTCTAAAAAACGAAGCAGTATAGGTCTCCTTATTCATCAGATCACTAAACATTGAAGACGCAGGACCCAACCCTAAAGGATCATGGGTTGTGATCCCCAACACCCGTGTTTCCTTGTTCACCACATGATGAAGTTTTTCTGAGTTCACAATCGCAATATCCTGTTCTCGAAATCCATGTTTAAGTAAGGCTGCTTCGATTTTCCGTTGCCCACAATGAGCATATTTCAGACGGTTATTCTCCTCTTCTACTGGAGGACAAAAGATCTTTGTATACAACCATTCAGGGAGAAGTTTTGGTGCACAAGCAGCAAATCCAAGAAACACATGGCCATTATAACCCGAGAGCAAGGTCCGATCTGCAGTTAACACAACCTTGACCATCATCTCCCCCTTAATGTCATATCTTTTGTTTCTTCATAAAGATTTGGAATCACGTCTTCTTCTCTTTTTTTTATCATTTGATTCGCACAAAAACAATGCGTTAAAACCGGGTCAATGTTTCTGTTTCTGATTTTTATCTTTTCCAAACATTTAAATGAAATAAGAAGATATAAAACAAGACAAAGGGAGGAATGTTATGGAAAGAAATAACCTCATACATAACTGTTTGACAGTTGCTGTTATCGTATTATTCATTGGACTTGCGATTATCCCAAGTATTAATGCCCATATAGGAGAGAACAATGAAGTTACATCAACGAAAAATGATGTTATACTAGTAGAATTAGAATATCAGAGAGTAATAGAAAAACTTAAGACAATAACACTCAGACAATTTTTAGACAATACTAATTCTACAATTGCTACATTAAAAGATATTTTAACTAAAGTTGAAGGGAATAATGCTTTAAAGTCATATATTCAGATGCAAATTAATGATTGTGGTTGTGATGATTCTAAAACAACCCAATGGAATCATCCGATAATTTGCTCTATATTATCGGGTATAATTGAATTTATGTTGATAGTTTTATTTATAATAGTCTTCATTATTCATTTTGTTCCATTCAGTCTTTTTTTAGACCTATATAACTTTATTGTATATCCTTGGATAAGGTTATACAAACAATTTGGTTGTGCCACCTACAAATTTTCCACTACAAAATTCCCACTTCTATAGTATACATTACTAAAATCAGAATCTTAAAATCGTATTAATGCTTCTGTTTCGGATAATATATTTTTATGTGTAGGGGAAAGGATTTGAATCCCTGACAATAGTACCCCGACAGAAGCATTCGTGTGTAATCTTCAATGCTTGATAAGCATCCGTCGGAGGGAGATTCTGATTCGTATTTGTTAACACATATGTTAACATGATATCTGTTATTAACGATACATTCTAAAGAGAAGAATATTAGTGCTATTAGGGTTTAAAGATTCTGGGTTCTTTTTGCTATGGTACATATCTGTATCTCATATCAGGAAATTGCTTCGCTTCTTTGAGATATACTTTCCATCCGACCTTAACAATCCCAAGAGCAGCCCATGAATCGATATAAACACCAATGTCCGAGCAGTTAGTGTTTACCCAACCTGCATGGAGGATGCCACTGTGGCCATATGAGCTTCCTTCAAGTACTTCAACTTCATTATGGTCACGTTTGGATTGGGGAGGAATAATTCCATAGACACGCCAATCCAATTCGATTTTACAGCTTGGTAGTAATTGAGTGGTAATATTGAGTTGATAATCGGTAGGATTTGTACTCATCCAAGAAACACTCGTAATTCGACTTCCTATCCCTGAGGTTTTTTGTACTTCGTACCTGTTTCGTTGGTTTGCGAAGGATCCACCGACACTATCGACCCATCGATATGGGGGGAGAATGCTGGCGGAATGGCTGATGTGGCCTGAGTCAAGAAGCATTTCATCTCTGCCAATTGTATCATTCCAGTGCGTCGGGATTCTTGCTTGATGATCATAGATCCAGGCGTTATGAAATAATGAAATATTGACTGGTTCTCCTGTGAGATACTTGACAGTGATATTCGCAAGCAAATTGATAGCTGTTGGATTGTCAACCATTGCTTGATGCCAATATGTTCCGTAATAAATCGTGGTTGAATCTTCTGTATACTGGGCGTCTATAGGGACGAGACCGTCATCCATATAGCGTGGGTACATGTCGATTGGTTTTTGTCTTAACTCAAGGTCGCATTCTGGATCTGTGGGATATGCCTCTGCGGATATCAGCGAAAGCCAGCTTCTATTCCCTAGAGAAAGCCATTTTTTCCCGTCGATGCTTGTATCGATATCCCGGCAATCCTTCAAAGCTACAACCTTATGGGTATGGAGAACATGTTCTGCGACAAGGTGCAATAGCATTCCATTCCAGAAATACGTAAATGGACGATACCTACCGATATTCTTTATGGGGCTGTTGATGGTGATGACGCTTGAAACATATTTATCAATATTTTTTATCTTATTGGCGACTGCATGAAGACCCGCTTTTCCGCCCATACTGTGACCGACAAGGATAATCCAAGGATGTGTTTGAGTTTCGTTTTTTGCCCACGCGTCTATGGTTGTCGCGATATTATTTGACCATTCATCAAGACTGACATCATTGGGTAATTGGGGATTAATATACTTCAATGAAATACCGTGTTGTTCTAAATTTTTGCTAATATTTGTAATGAGCGGAACATTCACTGCTGAATTTCCCCCCAATCCATGAAAAAAAGCCATCCAAATTTCTGGTTGTGAAGATGGTTGTTTTATAACGGCCATTCCTTGCGGAGAAGGGGCTTGTGTGATAAAAAAGAACATAATAAAAACTAAGACAGATGTTTTTCGTAACATTGTTTTTTCTCTCTTTTTTACTACCTTGATTTTGCGCATGATACGATTTTTATAAAGCTCGCACCCTTCATTAAGGTCTTTATATATTATCATTAACATTAATATTAATATTTACTGGTTCTGTCCTTTCATCATATATATTATATACTCAGTAGAATGCAGAGTTCCATTCTTACTATGATTGTTTATTTTAGTAAACTCTATAAATGATACCAGTTTACAAATCACTATGAACTCAAACATTCATCATTATGCAAAAGAGATTACAAAAAGATTCGTAATATTTGCTGTATTATTACTTGCGGCATTTTTATCACACAGAATATTTTCACTCATTCACGAAGAGATCATCGGAGCAATCATTTTCATTATCGGGTTTTCGTTAGGCGCTATGTATTATTATTTTAATCTTTTTACGGAAAAGGATCTCCATAAAATAGAATTCATCATCAGCATTATTTTTGTGATTTTCTTAACGATTACGATGTTTGCTGTTATCTATGCCGAACCCATTGAAAACAGTAATAATTATTTTATGGAATTCGGAAAACCCTATACTATCACATTTCCTGATGCATTCTATTTTTCAACAACAACTATAACGACCCTTGGGTATGGCGATATTACCCCTGTTGGTGTCTTTCGATTTCTTGTCATTATAGAAGTATTTATGGGTTTAATTTACACTGGTTCAATCATCTATTTTATTGTTGAAATATTTGGAAAAAAGTCAAAGTAAGAGAATTCTGCGACGAACAAAATTATATAAATAGTGAATTCTTTCAAGAGAAACAATAGGGTGAGGTAAAATGAAAAAAACATATTTGTTGATTGGAACGTTATTGATCGTTGGAATTGTCTTTCTCAGTGGTTGTGTTGATGAAAAAAGTAAATTTGTTGGTACTTGGAATTTTTCTGGTGGCGGGACTATAGTTTTTAATAATGACGGCACCGCAGTGATTACTGATATCGGCCCATTAGCAGATCTCGCCGTCGTTGGTTCTGTAACCTATTCGCTTGCGAACCAAAAAATAACGTTTTCTATAGGTTCGGTTGGTGTGACTCTTGATTATAGTTTTCCTGATTCGAATACGTTAATTTTAACAAATAATGCAGGCTTATCGCTTACCTTAGTTAAAAGTTAAAAAACATAAAACGAACGGCAAAAAGATATTTCTCTAATACCAGAAAAAAATAGCCAAAAAAAATTCTCCAGGAGAGGTCTATATCATAGTTAATTAGGATATATAAATATATATCTTTTTTGGGGGAAAACCTATCGCTGTAACGTCACGCCACGCTGATTCTGATACGTTCCAGATCGCTCATGATACAACGCCTTAGGAACACTTTCAAGAGTTTCAAAAACAATCTGACAAAACCGATCACCGATGGGGATTTCCACGTCCTTGTCACTCGCATTAAAACACCCGAAGGTAAGCGTCCCATGAAATCCCGCATCAACCTTCCCGAAGCTCGCAAGAATACCTTTGCGTGCGTAACTTGACCGAATCCACAACTGAGATGTTATCTGCGGTCCCATTTTCACAAATTCTTTTGTACTAATCGCAAACCAGGTTAACGGGGGGATCACCGCGACACCTTGTTTGATATGTTGATCGGTTTTTCTGATAAACACTTCCTCGATAGAAAGATCATAGCCGTTCGGAGTCAGGTTCTTTTGAACAAACGGATCAATGCTCAGATCATTGTGTTGAAGCGCTTGCTCTATATCGCTATCGGAAAGAACGGTCATAGAAATCACGATTTAAGTGATTGTAATTTTGTTGATGAGAACATCCTGAAGGGGTTTATCGTTTCTATCAGCTTTTGTCTTTGAGATCTCATCGACTACATTCATCCCTTCGATAACCTTGCCGAATACCGGATGTGCACTGGTATACGGTTTCTTATCAAAGTCAAGATAACAATTATCGACTAAGTTAATGAACCATTGACTCCCGCCTGTGTTTGGACCCCGGTTCGCCATCGCAATCGTCCCACGCAGATTGCTGAGTTCTTTGTGGAATTCATCTTTAATCGTGTACCCAGGCCCACCGGTGCCATTGCCTTTCGGGCACCCCCCTTGAATCATGAACTGCGGGATGACCCGATGGATAATCAATCCATTGTAGAATCCTTGATTCACCAGTTTAATGAAATTCCCGGTCGTGACCGGTGCTTTATCCTCAAATAATTCCAACATAAATTTCCCTTTGTTTGTTTCAAAAATCGCTTTTCTGTTCACCATTTCCGCTCCTCTCCGTTTTATGAACTGGCGATAGTAATACTATTAATGATGATATCCGTGGTTGGTTGCCCGGTTCCATCACCGCTATCAGAGTGAGGTTGAGCTGCGATAGATCTCACTACATCAATTCCTTCGATAGTCACCCCAAAAGCAGCATAATTACCATCGAGAAACGTTTGGGCTCCATCACAAATGAAAAATTCCGCGCTTCCCCCAACCTTTGCTCCCGTACTTGCCATCGAAATCGCCCCGTCAACATGTTTCACATCACTTGTTTCAAACGGTATATTTCCATAGGGACTAGATTTCCGTGTTCCATTTGGATAATATCCCCCTCCTTGTATCATGAAATTCGCACCAATTCTATGAAAAGTCAAACCATTATAAAATCCAGCGTTTACGAGTTTTACAAAATTGTTGACCGTTGTCGGCATCTTATCTTTAAATAATTCTACTTTAAATGTTCCGAGGGTCGTATCAAACACGGCAACTGGATTCCCGGTTGATGTTTCATTGTTTTTTTTGGTGTTTGATAATAAATTTTGAGATACCACCACTGCGACGACCGCAATCACAATCACAACAAGTATAAGTGCAATGTACATCCATTTGTATGATTTTTTTTGTAGTTTTTGAGATGGATTGCCTACCCGTTTCCTTGGTTTATCTGTTGGACTCATAATTCATTCCCCACGATTTGTATTAGTATCTGGGATGTCGCATCCTCTTTTAAAAGTTTTTAGTTCACCGCGCTTGGAATTTATAGGATGGTAAATGAGTGAACATCTGATTGTTGTGTATTCTGCGCGGTGTCAACTGCAACTACCCAGTAGCTGATGGTCTGACCCGTGGGGAACTGACCGAGTTCGACCCCGAAAACAGGGGTGTTGGATTGATTTTTCAGGGGGTCTTCCTCATGGCGACTTTGAATCGGATATTGACCATACTGATACATTTCATAAGACATAGTAGCAGTACCGTTATTACAGTAGAGAATAATAGTGTTCAGAGCAAATGGGGCTGTTGTCGCTACATCTGCGTAGATAACCATGTTGCTGGTATTGGTGGGGGTTGCTGGGCTATGAGCGATCGCCTGAATCTGTGGACCCCAACAATTGCCGCTTCCATTGAGAGCAAAAGATCGTGTTTGAATCGAAACGAGTCCTTGGGTGTCGACTGCTTTTACCGAGAGGATGTGGTCGCCAAGGGGAAGTCCTGTGATGTCCCAAGAGAGGTTCCAGGTAGTGGTGCCAGACGCGCGTTTGGTCAGGGTATCAAGCGTAATTTCCACATGGTCGACAGCACGGTTATCGGAGCTGTGTCCTGAGATTGTGAGTATTCCGTGTTTAAGAATAGTGCCTTCAACCGGAGTATTGATGGAGAGGGATGGGGGGAGAGCATCGAGTAAAAGAATGGATCGTTCATCGGAGGTGCTATCAGGAGTGGTGACGATGATACGATGAAGTCCAGGGAGTTCCCCGGAGGTGTCCCATGCATAGGACCATACACCGTTCACGACAGCAAGGTCAATCGTGGGAGTCTGTTGATCAACAGTGAGAGTCACCAGAGTTGTGGTTGCAACTCCAGTAAGAAGAATTGTATCACCAATATTGCTGATCGGTGTCTCAAACAGAGAGGTATCAGGGGTGACTATCGTGACGTGCTCTGCTGTTGACTGGACAGCAACATCGAAAGAAAAATCAACGACAACAGAGGTTTGACGATTAGGGTTTCTCAGGATGAGATACCAGTTTTGCTTTGGAGCGGAAAGAGAGAAGCTGGTGTTTCTTGTTTCAAGGAAATGGTAGCAGGTGTAACTTTTTCCATCCTTGTATCGTTGAAAATTTTCCTGATCAACAAAAAAGCATTCGATTGTCCCCATGGTTTCGTGTCTCCCGATACCATCATTGATAAAATGTTGCTGCAGTTGATAGGTGCTGCTGGTCAATGAAAGATCAAACTGACACAAACCAGAGGGCATCTCCTGCGCGGTTCTCCGCTGGAGTTTGTTTGCGGCAGCAGGGAGGAGTATTTTGAAATCTTTATCCGTGTGTGTGTTGAGCGTGCGGATGGTGTTATGTCGTGCGAGTTGCCAGGGTTTTTTCAGGTTCCCCTGTTGGATGAAAAAAATGTATTCAAGGTTCTTCCCCAGCTCAAAACTGCATCGTCCGTCTGAGTCCGTGTAGTTCCATGTGGTGATCGTGACTCCGTTGATGCTGTCAGGGAGTTGATTGAATCGTTCTTTTGCTCGTTCAAAAACAGTCGTAAGAAGTGTTCCTTTCACTAGCGCCGGGAGCGCATCCCAGATCTTCTGGATGTTTCCCCAGAGAAGATTTGTGTAGTAGGTGATATCTTTGGGGCCTTTGACGAGGACGATGATTCGTGCGCCGTCAACCGGCTGTAAATGGAGGTCTTTGACTTCAAAGCTGACTGTGATGCGATCTTCCGGGTGTATGTAGTATGCGGTATCCTGGCGGATGGTGCCATCGCCACGCCATTGGTAAATCGCGGACATGTTTTTTCTCCAGCCATAGGCGTACACATCAGGTTGGTTAACCGCGCCGCCGGTGTCGCTCCACCAGTTATCGTTCTCATGCCAGCCTCGTTCATAGAACTCCCGCCAGACATGGTCTTCACCGACATTCGATGCACTCACAGAGGGGATGAGGGCTGCTCGTTGCGCGGCGATCGCGATTTTTTGCAGCTCCCCGCACCAGCCGTTATGTTCATGGGCGACGATGCTGGATTGCCCGGGTCTGTCACCCATCGCGGGGTACGGGACGGTTTTCCCAATCCAATAACTCACTGCCTCAATGGCGGTCGGATGCTGGGCGATAGAAGTGGTCCAGAGTCGATAGCCTGGCTGAGCATACGACGTGCAATCCCAGAGGTACTGAATGGTTGATATTTTTTCTTTCAGCAACGGATACCCAAGGTCATTATGTTCAAAGAGATAGTTCCGCCATAACGGTCCATAGACTGCGTCGGTATCCTCTGTGGTGATCTCCGGGTGTACGACGTACCAATAGTAGATATCTGGGGGAAGCTCAAATTGTCGTTCTCTTCCGTTTTCCAGAACCCGATAGCGGAGAGTGGAATAGTAATTCCCTGTTCCATCATCATAGTCTATGATATCTGCATAGGCAATCCATTGGTCATGCTCGTACAACGACTCAGCGTTTTCTTTCAGAAGCGTAGCAGAAGGCACCCGCCCACCAGGGCAAGCTGCGATGGAAAACGCGATCTCATCCGCATATCGGGTACTCGCATTCAGTAAAACATCCGCGTAGCTTCCGGGATCGCTGAGATTCTGAAATTGGCTTGTGAGTCTAGATTGAATCCAGTGTGGTGATTTTGCGATCGCTGCGATAATTTTCTCAGATAATCCTTTCGTAGCTGGTTCTATGGTCTGTCCGTTCAACGTCAGGTCTTGGGAATCGAACCGGATGTAATAATCAGAACCGGGAGGAAGTTCGATTTCACGGGAGATCTTTGACACGGTTTTCTGTTCAGTAGTGTTCGCAGGATTTACTGAACGGGAGGCCCCCAACGCCCCCGGGATTACAAGAATAAATGTGATGAGAACTACCAGAAAATACTGTATCAGAGATTCCGATGATAGCAGGTGTTTCATAACGGACCCCCAAGATAATAATAATATCGCGACCTATATAAATAATTTGAATAACTCTCTATGAAATCCAGTGTTCTACCTTACTCAGATATGTCTGAGGAGTTTCTGCGGGAAGAACTACATTAATCGGATGATACATCTTGTAAAACATCATGCTTAGGCGAACTTTAAAATAGAAAATCCGAGAGCGGAGGCTCAATATGTTCTTGAGTTTTAAGCAAACAATCTTCATAGGTATGCACCTAGAGAAATCGAAAGTGTTAAAGGAAGGATGTATGATAAAATGAGGGGGATCAAGTATGTTAAAACATGTCACCTTGGATGGCGTTCGACTTCATTTGAAACCCGATGAGAACAAACTCTGGATTAATAGCAAATATGTGCTTTTCTTGAATGATACCACGCGTTTTATCCTCGAGGCGATGATCGAGAGTTGTTATGAAGTTTCGAAAGAAAAGATTCCTGAGAAGACCGTGAAAAAAATCGTTCGAAAGTATCGGGTTTCGAAAGAAAAAGCACGACAGGATTTTGATGTAATCATTGGTGTTCTCAATAGTTTTGCTCGGGATGAACCGCCGCTCCATTTGATTGGGATGACGGTTCTTGATCAGAAGAATATGAAGGCACCGAGTCGGATGGATCTCTCTCTTACGTATCAATGTAATAACAGCTGCCCGCATTGTTATCTCAAAGAAAATACGGATGCGAAGGGAACGCTGGATACGCAACAGTGGAAAACGGTAATTGACACATTATGGGAGGTGGGAGTTCCGCAGGTGGTGTTTACCGGTGGGGAGTGTATGCTTCGGGAGGATTTGGTTGAGTTAGTAAGATATAGTAAGCAGTTTACCACTGGTATTATTACGAATGGGACACTACTTTCGTCTGAACTTGCTCGTCTGCTTCGTGATGCTCATCTTTATTGGATTCAGATTACGTTGGAGGCGGCAACAGCGGCTGTTCATGATGATATCCAGGGGAGAAAAGGGGCGTGGAAGGAGACCGTTGCAGGGATTAAAAACGCGGTTGCTGCCGGGTTGTCGGTGAGTGTCAATGCGACACTTTCTCAGAAGAATGCAAAGGTGTTGAAAGGATTGATTGATCTTGCGCAGAAGCTGAATGTTCGGTATGTTTCGACGAATGCGATTATCAATGCAGGACGTGGGATCGCAGAAAAAGAGGAGTCCGGGTTGGAGGAGCAGGAATTGCGAAAGATTTTAGAGGAGGCATGTTCGTATGCAAAGTCCCGTGAAGTTTCGTTTAATTGGTTTTTGCCGACGTGTTATAAGAACGTGAACCCGATGGAGCTTGGGTTTGGGCAGCGGTGTTGTTCAGCCTGTTCAGTGAATATGATGATTGAACCAAATGGTGATGTGATCCCGTGTCAGAGTTGGACGCAGCAGAAGCTGGGGAATATTCTTGCGGATCCTTGGGAGCAGATCTGGAATAATCCTGTTGCAAAGGATATCCGGAATCATGTGTTTGTTCAGGAGGGGTGTACCAGTTGTGAGCATCTCGAGCTGTGTCAGGGTGCTTGTCCGTTAGATCATCTGAATGCAGGAGGGTCGGGATGAAGAAAACAGGGAGGAACTTTTCGAGCTTTTTCTTGTGCGTCGGAGTCTGTGTTGTTTTTTCCTTCTGTAGTGGGTCGTGTGTCTGTGCTGATACCGGGACGTATACGGTGAGCTATCAAAACGTGGATCTCACGGTCCAAACAGATGGGAATGTCATTATTTTCTATCAAATCGGGATGTTGGTGCATAGCGGAACTATCCCGTGGGTGACGGTGGGGTTGCCATCGTCGACATATGAGGTACGCTCGTTTGGTGGGAATGCTGCATCGGTGGTTTCCCAGAATAGTGGGAGCTGGTCCGGTGTCTCTGTCACCTTGGATAAAACCTATTACGCGAATGAGCTGTTCTGGTTTTCATTTGAGGTGCTGCAAAAGGATTTCATCTACAAGTATAACAATCAGCAGGCATCGCTGTTGTTTACGCCCTGCTGGTGGGATAATGCGGTTATTGAGCATATGAATGTCACCATCCATGTGCCTCCTGAAATCCAGAGCGTGACGACAACGTCTCAGCCGACCTTGTTTTCTAACTCGAGTATCCTCTGGGAATGGAAGGATATTCCCGCAGGTGAGAAGAAATCCGCTGGTCTGCTGATGCCGCTGTCCGCGTTTTCTCATGTCGGTTCCGGGCCAGGTTTCTCCTTTGATTTTCTCTCGGGGAATAGTTGGATGTTGTGGTTCGTTGGAGTGCTGATCAGCGTGGTCGTCCTCGTTCTAATTCTTCGTGGTCGATTTCGATCAGCGTATGAGGACCCGCAGATGTTCACAGGTGGTTTTCATAAACTGATCAAGCATATCAACCTGGATTGTCCGAATGATGGGAGCCGGTTGGAGCGACGGTCATTTCAGGGGACGACGATTGATTTCTGTGATATTTGTGGTGGGAGTTATTTTGATAAAGGCGAGATTGAACAGATGCTGGAGGCAGGGGTGGATGAACAGGAGTTTAACACGAAGCAGGTCGCTTCCTTTCGCGACTATTCATCACCAGTGGGGACGTGTCCTCGGTGCGATGGGGTGATGGAAACCGTGACCAGAACCAGTGAGAAAAAAGAGTATCGTATCTATGTCTGCAAGGACTGCCGGGGGATATGGTTTAATAAAGGGATCTATCAGGCGATTAAAGAGAAACGAGGAGAACAAGATGCGCAGCAGCGGGAGAAGTTGAAGCTCGTCGGTGAGAAAAAGACGGATCTAAAACAGGCCTACTATGGACCCTCCTGGTGGTGGTTCTATCCGTACATCATGTATCCGCGTCGATATCAGAAGTCTATTGCGCCGGTTCTTCCGCCGGTGCCACATTCCTGTGCGTGTGTGTCGTGTGCCTGTGTTGCTTCCTGTGCGTGTGCCTGCGCGTGTGCTGGTGGGGGCGCGGCAGGGTGTGCTCCGAAAGAGATGATGTACCCGCAGATTTCATTTCGGTTAAGGGGTATTGTCGGAGAGAAAAATATTTCCATGAGTTAAGTGGAAGTAAAAATGATTGATATCGCTTGTATGAAAAAGAGGGTTCTTGAGGACCCTGATTGTGTTGCGGGTTTCCATGACGACGAAATCGCATGTGTATTGAGAACAGTACAGCCTCTTTTCAAGGGAGAAAAAGCGATGATCGAATTAGATGGAACGGTCGTTTTTGTTGGTGATATCCATGGTGATTTTCAGACAACGAAAGCGATTATTCAGAGGTTTTTTGACTGTGACCATGTAGTGTTTCTTGGTGATTACATTGATCGGGAGCCGATGCAATGGGGGTCAATTCTGACTATGACGTATTTGCTTCTTCTGAAATGCTGGTTCCCACAGAAGATTGTTCTTCTGAAAGGGAACCACGAGTGTAATTACCTCATTCCGTGTTTTCCTTATGAGTTTGAGGAGGAGATTGTTCAACGATTTGGTTCAGCGGCGTTGCATGAACGTTTTGTAGAGGTGTTTTCGGTGATGCCGTTGATGGTGCTCTCTCATAAGGTGTTTGCAGCGCACGGCGGGATTGACAAAGGTGCTGATCTGAGATTCCTGAAAACAATTGATAAAAATGATGTAGCTGCGGTTGAGAGTCTGGTATGGAGTGACCCTGCGTGTTCGTTTACGTTTCGAGGTAGGGGAGATCGCTTTAATAAAAATGATTTACTTGGCTTTTTAGATGGGATACACGCAAGTGTGTTTGTCAGGGGACATGATTACACGACCCTAGGTTTTTCGATTTATGATGATCGCTGTCTTACCCTTTTTTCATCAAGGGCTTATATGGGGGAGGGGAATGGGGGGATTCTTGTGGCTCGAGCAGAAAAAGAAATCGCTCAGATGAAAGATTTATTCGTTGAAGATTTCTCCAGTGGACAGTGGAAGAATTACAAGGTAAAAACAATATGAAAAGGAAACCAACTATGTATGTTATTCAGAAACACGATGCTACCCATCTTCATTATGATCTGCGTTTAGAGATGAATGGGGTGTTGAAAAGTTGGGCTGTACCTAAGAGACCTCCGTTGAAAAAAATGTAAAACGGTTAGCAATTCAAACGGAGGATCACGCTCTGGACTATGCCAAGGTCGAGGGGGTGAATTCAACGGGGAAGCATGGCGGAGAGACTGTTGAGATCTGGGATGCAGGAACCTATATCATTGAGGGGCGGGGAAGGGACATTATTGTTTTTCATCTCAAGGGGAAGAAACTCAAAGGGAGGTACTGTCTGGTTCGATTGAAGGGTCAGGAAAAAAACTGGTTGTTCTTTAAAAGTTGATTGTTCGTTTGCAGGTTTCACATGATGAACATGGTTTTCTTTGTGCTCTCACTTGTTTTATTAGTTCTGTTTTTGAGGTCTACAAGGAGGGTGAGTCTATAAAAAAGCTGTGATGTCTGGGATGAGGGGGTAACGCATCTCTGTCACCAGTGCCGGAGAGCATGATCTTTTGTCAATGAAAATAGGTAAGAATGATACGAAAGGAGATTTGGAAGGTCATGACGGAGTAGGAGTGAATCTTGAAAACAGGTCGTCATCTCTGAGGAAGATCCTAAATAATATTTCTCGATGTTCACATCAATGTTTTAAATTTCTCTTTGAGTACGGTTCGATCCCAGAGTTCCACGTTGCATCGTTCTGCGAGTTGTTTTGCTGGTGTGGTAAAAGTGGAGTTGGTCATTACGATGGCTCTCTGACAGTGGTAATAGACACATGCCGCGTGTGCCTGTTGGACTGCTCGGTTTCCCACGGGTTTCGTATAGCGTTTCACTTGACACGCGATCTTCTCGCCAGGTCGTTCCAGGAGGAAATCTAAGCCTTGTTCATGGCTTTTTTTCTTTTTTTCAACTCGATATCCCAGTTTTGTTAACAGAGTGACAAGGAAATCTTCGAATTCATAACCGGTCATGGTATCAATATCAGAGAATGTCGTTGATTTTTGTAAGGATTGTTCAAATCGTTTCAGATCTCGGGCTTTGCTCTGGTCATGGCAGAGCCGGTCGACGTCACAGATATAGTACGTAAACCCCTGTTCGAGGAGTAATGTTGATAACAATTCCATCTCTGGAAAGAGTGGTTTTTCGTAATGATCGAGGAACACGTCGACGTACTGTTCTGGGGTTGTTGGGTGTTTTGAGAGAATGAGTTTCTTGAACTGTTGATATGTTTTGATCGTCTCTATTTCTTCGATTTGATTTTTTATACTGATGAGGAGGATTGGTACGGCAGCGTGAATGAGACGAATATGGTATTTTGTATTGAGATATTCCTGGAGCATCCCTTGGTCTTCAGAGAGATCATTTTTGTTTTTTTGGACGTATTTGACCACGCTTTGGAGTGCTCCTGATTTTTTCAAGGCTTTGTAATAACATTGTAGCGCATCATCATGCTTTCCAGCAAGAAAATACGTGTTTCCTTGTTGTACCCATGATTCAACTGTTTTTTTCATTGTTGTTCTCTGTTCTTTTCCCTGTTTTATGGGAGGAACAAGGTTTCTCCTTATTAGTCTCTATATCGAGGTATCCTATGATGTTAACAAAACGTATACCGAGGTTATTCACGGGGGCAGTCTTCTGGAAAATGCGATATTTGATCCTTCATTCCATAAATAATTTTATTATGCCTTTCTGAATTTGGTTCAATATATATTGGTTTTTTACAATAATGACAATAAACCCAGATACGATATTTAACCTTACCCTCTGTTAATCCCTCTTCCTTACCCATTCTTTTTCCATTAGTTAATCCATGGTCATACCCGGTCTGGTGTATGTAATCAAGGTCCTTTGCTAAACCTAATAGAGCCTTGCGCACGAGGTTAGAGACACTATCAGTGCTTTGTGCGGTCATCTGTAATATCTTTTCTTTTTCCTCTTTTGTCATACGAAATGTTATTGTCGGATTGTTTTTTTCATACTTTTCTTGACTCGGATATTTCTTTCGCATAGTCTCAACTACCTATTACATTTACTATACAGTAATCTATACAGTATACGCTACAGTATACATATATAGTTTTCTGTAGGGGTTTAGCTGCGTGATTTACCCTTAGTAATAGCCTGGCCTGCATAAGAACAGTACCTAACCACTATTTGCTGCTGTTTTTACTCATTCTTAATGAAAAAATTTCCTAAGAAATAATTATCTCATTAATCTTTATTTACCATTCAATGATGTTTTCAACTACTCTTTTTCAGTACCTGCGAGAAAATAGTCATACCAACCCCAAAGCCAATCAGAATGCTGCTTCCTATATCGTTCTGAAAAAAATAATCCTACGGCGAAACCCGGAATACCGATTGTACAGGGCAGGAAAATGGTGAGCACCAATTTCATCTGTATCCTGGAAAAAAGAAACAGCCAAGACACATATGTCTCTTTTTTGTAGATAGGTACTCGGCTGTCACCGGATTGGGATATTTATCAGAAGGGTAATAGCGCTTTCTTCTCCTTTGAGGTTAGGGAATAAAACGATTGAATTTTCTGTCACCATTACTGTTAATATCTGTTAAAACATTCCTATTTTTATGACAGTCTATTCCCATTCCCGACTCAGTTGTTACGAGCAGTGCCCGCAGAAATTCAAATTGCAGTATATTAATAAAGTAGAAACTGAGGTGGAGGAATCTGTTGAGGCGTTTCTTGGGAGTCGGGTGCATGAGGTGTTGGAGAAACTGTATCGTGATCGTGATCACCAGAAAATGAATTCGCTGGAGGAGCTCCTTGGTTTTTTACGTGACGAGTGGAAGGACAACTGGTCTGATGCAATCGTAGTGGTGAATAATGAGTATACCCCAGAGAATTATCTGAGGATGGCGGAGAAGTATCTTGCTGATTACTATAAACGGTACCATCCCTTTGATCAAGGAAGAACGGTTGCGCTGGAGGAGCGTATTCTGATCAATCTCGATGAGCCTGGTGAGTACAAGCTCCAGGGGTATATTGATCGGCTCACCGAGATGAAGGATGGCTATTATGAGATCCATGATTATAAGACGAATTCCCGGTTGCCGTTACCTGAGTATCTCCGGACGGATCGGCAACTTGCATTGTACATGATTGGGGTGCAGAACCAGTACCCTGATGTGAAGGATGTCCGGTTGATCTGGCATTTTTTAAAGTTTGATAAAGAGATTAACTCAACTCGTACGAAGAAGGAGCTTTAGGAGCTCAAACAAAACGCGATTCAGTTAATCGATCAAATAGAGAGTGATTCCGAGTATAAGGCAAGTCCTGGGGGATTGTGTGATTGGTGTGAGTATAAATCGATTTGTAGACAGTGGTCCCATTTGTATAAGATTAGAGAGAAACCTGCGAATGAATATCTGGCTGATTCTGGTGTGAAATTGGTCGATAGATATGCTGAGTTGAAAATAAAGGAGAAGCAGGTGACCCTTGATTTGTATGCAGAGTTGGAGAAGCTCGAGGAAGCACTCCTCTCATTTGCTGAGAAAGAACAGGTTGATTGCGTGTTCGGGTCGAAGAACAAAGTCATGATCACGGAAAGCGAACGGTATTGTTTTCCCAGTAAGAATAGCAAGGAACGGGAACGGTTGGAAGAGATCCTAAAAAAATATGGTAAGTGGGAGGAAGTAAATCAGTTGGATACCACCGCTCTCGGTGAAATAATTAAGGAAAAACAGTGGGAATCGAAGGTGCTCGAAGCACTGAAAAAGTATGTAGAACTGGAGAAGAAGAAACGGTTGTATTTAAGCAAGATGAAGGATAATTGATATGATCTGTAAAATCTGTGGCACGGAAGAAACAGCTTTGGATACTTAATGCGATGGTATGAAATACCTATGAAAAGACTTCTCACTCCTAATCGTCGTTGCTGTACTTAAACATTTCATCCTTCATGAGCATATGCCAAATACAGGTAAGCAGTTTCCTGCTTGCTGCAACGGTTGCTTTGCC
>CABMCU010000122.1 GCA_902384685.1 uncultured archaeon
GTAGTCTATTTAATTGTGGGCAGGTTTGTGTTTCTGTTGAACGGATTTATGTCCAGGAATCTATCTACGATGACTTTGTCAGCCGGGTCGTCGAGCAGGTGAAAAATGTGAAACAAGGATGGGATACGAAAGGAGAGTTTGATATTGGGTGTCTTGCGTCACAGGATCAGGTGAAAATCGTTGAAGATCAGATTAAAGATGCGATACGAAAAGGAGCAAAAATTCTTACTGGGGGGAAACGAAAAGGAAAGACCTTGTTTTTCGAGCCGACCGTGATTGTCAACGTGGATCATTCAATGAAAATCATGCAGGAGGAAACATTCGGACCTATTGTGAGCATCATGAAATTTGACACCGAAGAAGAGGTAGTGAAACTAGCCAATGATTCTATATATGGATTAAACGCGAGCGTATGGACCAAGGATAAAGCAAAAGCATTGCAGGTTTCACGAGCACTGATTACTGGTGGCGTTTCCATTAATAATGCACTTATGGTGCAAGCAAACTTCAATCTCCCGTATGGTGGAGTAAAACAGAGCGGGTTTGGTCGATACCATGGTCCGTATGGACTCCATACCTTCTCCAACATCAAAGCGGTCATTATCGAGAAAGGAAAAAAACCCAAGGACATCAACTGGTACCCGTTTAGAGCTGATAAATACCAACGATTCCTCAGAACCTTTCAGAGTTTATTTTCTGAAAAAACCATGGCGAAACTCAAAGGTCTTCCTGCAATGATGACCCTAATGCGATCGAAAGAATAAAACCTTAGTTATAAGTCCTTCCTCATCTCATACATCATCCGCTGATATTCTACCCCCTCGTCAGGGAGCGGATGAACACCACCAAGCAAGGAAGACATAACGAAAATTCTACAGATTTTTTCCACGGTCTCTGCAACCCAAAACGCTTCTTCAAGGTCCTTTCCACAACACACAGTCCCATGATTCGCAAGCAGCAACGCGTTCTTATCTCCAAGTTTTGTTAGGATGTTTGACGCAAGCTCATCACTCCCTGGAAGAGCGTAATCGGACACTTCTAATTCACCACCGATCTCTGAAAACATCTCATCGAGGAACACCGGAACTGTTTTCCTACTTGAAGCAACCGCGAGAGCATACACCGAGTGACTATGAACAATCCCACCGATATCCTTCCGATTCTTATAAATCATCAAATGAAACGGAGTTTCCGAAGAAGGATTCCGACCGGTTTCTTCTGCTTCACCAGCAAAATTCACCAGCATAATATCCTTCTCTTGAATCTGCTCATAGGAAATATTGCTAGGAGTGATCAGCATTTTTTCTTTCTGTGGGACACGACAGCTGATATTCCCTGACGTCCCATGGGTTAATCCTTTTTGATACATCTTCAACCCAGCATCGACTACCTGCTTTCTTAGGTCCTCATATTCCATTATTTATCACCTCATTTAAAACCTACATCTCCGCTAGTTTACCATACCATTCTCGCCAGGTCTCATAATACCGGTCGTAGATCTTCACCGTCTCTTCATCAGGTATTATCTCTGGTTGCAAATGAATAATATCGGAAGCTGCTTTTTCAAGAGTTGTATATATCCCTGCACCAACTGCAGCACACAAGGCGCTCCCCATCGCTGTTCCATCATCGATCGTGGTGAGCATAACGTTTTTCCCAGTGACCTGTGCTAAGATTTCAGCCCAGAGACTATTTTTACTCATACCACCAGTGACCCGCAGCATATCTGTTTTCTTCTGTGTTATTTCCTCAATTTGTTCAATATTCCCTCGTACCGCAAAGGCAATATTCTCAAGTGCAGCTCGGATGAAATGAGCAAACGTAGCTGGCGTTGTATTCATCGGGTGCACCGGTTGCTGGAACCTAAATACCCCTGGTCTTACAACGGAGATCGTATTGATATCAAAGATTTCCGATCCAAGCGACGCAAGTACACTATCAGAACCAGCAGGGATTTTTCGCGCTATCGATTCCATATATGCGTATGTCTCTGTATCATTCTTCGTTAAAATACTCTGAATATTATCCTTCAGCCAATCGTAGATAAGACCCCCCATTTGGCCATTCCCCTCTAGTACCCATTTCCTTGGAATCACATGAAAACTTGTCCAAATCCGTCTCTTTGGATCAACGATCGGTTTTGAGAGCACCATCATCACCGGTATCGATGTTCCTGCAACAATACCGAGATCTCCTTCAGCTACTGCACCACTGGCAAGAATCCCAAGTTGCGTATCAGATCCCCCGACAGCAACAGGAGTTTCCTCTGGTAACCCCATTTGTTTCGCTGCGTCTCGCGTCAACTCACCGATCCTATCTCCCGCTTGATAAACTTTCGGGAGATTTATATCATTCATATCAAGTGCTTCCATGATTTCAGGGATCCACTGTTTCTTTTCCAAGTCAAACAATAGAGTCGTCGAGGCAAGCGATGGTTCAGTGGCAAACACACCAGAGAGTTTATACATGAGCCAATCACCGGAAGTGACTGCGTAATTTATTTGTTTAAACACCTCAGGTCTTTCATTTTTAAACCATAAAAGACGAGCAGGGAGGAACATAAGAGGAGGTCCTTGACCCGTTTTCTGGTATAGATCCAGGGGAACACTTTCGACAACATCCTGATAAAATACACCCCGGACATCCGTGTTCGGACCTGCGTACAACTCGTTTCCCTTGCTATCTAAAAAAACATATGAATGTCGCATACAGGCGATACTAATCCCCATTACATCATAAGGTTTTATCTTTTGTTTGTGAAGAACGTCATTTACTAGATGACAAAAGGTACTAAAAAATTCAGATGGGTGGTACTCTTTTCGATATTCATCATTTTCTGGGGTGAAATACCTCCATTGTTGATACGATGAGTAACGTTGACCCGTTTCAAGATCAAAAAAAAGGACCTTTGCTCCACCATGACCAAAATCCAATGCAACAACATATCGACTCAAAGCTTTTCACCTTTTAGAATCTCGGGATTTTTCAAAAACTTTGGTTTCTTCTTTTTCAAATAGTTTTCAATATCCTGAGCAATCATCAATGATTGCCGGATCTCAGCATCATATGTTGATCCACCAGCATGTGGTGTTACTGTGACATTATCCAAAGGTAGAAAACGATTGTCGGAATCAACGGGTTCTGAGCCAAACACATCTAGACCGGCTCCTGCGATGCGTTTTTCTTTCAATGCTTCAAAAAGAGCGTCTTCGTCAACAAGTGCTGCACGGGCTGTATTAATTAAATAGGCGGTTGGCTTCATTAATTTCAGTTCCTTTTCGCCGATCATTCCAATATTTTCTCCAGTTACCTTTGCATGAAGAGACACAAGATCGGACTCTTTCAACAGGGTTTCTAATTCCACCCTTTTTCCATCAACTTCCTTTATTTTTTTCTCGTCAATATAAGGGTCGAAAATCAGTATCTTTGCATTAAAACCAAATTTCAACCGTTGTGCAACGCGAAATCCAACACCACCAAGACCTATGATGCCAACAGTTTTTCCTCCGAGTTCCCATCCCATGAAACGTCGATAGAGATTAGCGAGTGCTTCCCCGGTGTCAACAAAGAAAGTCCCTGATCGAAGAAGTCGATCACTATTTGTGATTTGACGTAACTGACACAACATTAAACCAATAGTAAGATCCGCAACAGCATCAGCATTGCGGTCTGGTGTAAAGAAAACAGGGATTCTCTTTTGTGTTGCAATATCCATGTTTACATTATCAGGGTACCCCCGACAAATACCAATAATTTTTATATTGCATGAAGACAACACGTCCTCGTCAATCATGTCTCCCTCAGTGATGAGGACATCAGCTTTTTCTTTGTTGATCTTCTCAATATAATCGTGAGAATCACGATACAAGATGCCGGTTTCTCGCCAGTTCTCATAGATTATATCCATATATTTTTTAAGAATTGAGAATCCAGCTTCATGAAATGGTGCTGTAATAAGCGCTTTCATATTATCCTCTCTTTCAATTGAATATACTCTTAATTAACACGTATTCAATTCTGATGTTTTTTTTATAATAATTTTTGTAATTTTAATAGATCAGTAAGGTTCCCTTTTGCTTTCAATTGACCTGTTTGATATGCAGTCATTGGATTTACTTTTTTATTCATAATCCCAATAAGAATATTGCTATCGATTGTTACGTGGATATCTGGATTAGGGATACTTTCTTCTAAAAGGGATTGTACCATTCCATTGTTTACTTTAATAACATAGGTTGTTTTTAAATCTGGAAATGTGAACTGCATATTTTTAGAAAAATTCACAAACCGTGGTTTTAGATTAGGATCATCAAATTTTAATTTGACAATATTTAGAGCATCTTCGATTTCTTTTTTACTCGACATACGTTTTTCCTATCGCGTCTTTGAGCGATGCAATAAGAATGTTCATCTTGTTAAAAGGTTTTCTCATTTGTATAGAATATAGTATTTTTGTTCCATTCTTTTTTACAGAGAATTTTTCCTTATATTTTGGAAGTATTTAATGAAACTCTATGTGGATTTGATTATAATTTTAAGGTGATCTCCTGATCCACAAAAATGATAATTTTATATACTCGTAGCGGTCAAACATTAACACGGTTTTAACACGGAGTTGTGTCCCGCTTTAGACCACCAATTACTTTCCTGATATTTAAAATACATAATATACGAATTGAAAAATGGGGTAATTAACATTGTAAAATGTTGATACTCTTCTGATACGTTAAATCTCCGTAATGTTGTAAATCCATATATGATACTAACATTTCTAAATGTTTTTATATAAAAATGTGTTATACCGCCAGGATAATAATAACCATATCCAATAAAAGTGACATTTTTAACAGGGAGTAAAATATAATAATAACTGTCATATTGTTTATTGACACTGGCTATAACTGCATCTGTAATCGTAAAGCCAAAATTTACGATAAAACATGGAAGAACATTTATGTTGCTATTTTCTTTTTGGCGTTCTTCCGATGTGCCTGACGCTGGCAATACAGTTGTGATTATTAGCACGATTATAAATAATCCAATTATCTTCTTTCTCATGTTTTTAATCTTCCACTGTTAAAACAGGATAAATATTAATATCTCCTTGTTTCATTTAAATGTTTGGAGAAGATAAAAATAGTTGATTAATATTTTACAGCATTTCTATAATTTTTTATCCCTTTTTTTCTTATTGTAGGAAAAATGCGTTAAAGCGTTTTATATATTGAAGAATACGATTCTATTGAGGGGAGTCAAAAAGGTGGGTCTTTCATCCCATTTGTTTTACCCTTTTATGGTAAACCTTTCCCTCCAGAAGGGCGGCTCCCCCGTTTCGTTTCTCGTATATCTCTTTTTATTGGAGAAGAAATAGTTAGTTCCTAATGATTCTTCATTTTATTTTTTTTTTTAAAACCATTACCTTAGAAACAGAAGCATTAACATGGTTTAAAACTTATTTTTGTGCTAATTATCGAAGTATTAACGTATGCGAGTCTTAAAATAGTAAAACACCGCTCTTCCGGCTTTCTCTTTTTTTTGTGTCCAGTTTAGATAATGAATTTTCTTGTTTTGAACATCTAAACTTTGTATATATTTTACTTTAAGATATTCAATGCAAACACAAATAGTAAGAATGACACCTGCAAGAATTGCTATAAACCAAAAAGTAAAATAATCTTGAACATAAAATTCAGTTATCAGAAACGGAAGCAATGAACCCGTGAATAAGTAGCAAAAATATTCATAGATTTTATTCATTCTTTTCCTATCCTGTTGTCTCTTCTTTCTTTGCTATGATTCTATTAAATACTATCGTGGTAAAATGTCAATTTGTAAAATATCTACTTTCTCCCGTAAATCAGGGGTAAAGCATTGACACGGTTTTAATGATTGTTTTTGTCAATAGGTTTTAATTACAGATAACCTCTATTAAAGGATAAATTATTATAAGAATAAGAAATAACAAATCTATATTGAGCGGAGGAAATCAAAATGACATGGCATTGTAATAGTTGTAAAAGAAATTTTTTTAGGGATATAAACGTAGAGCGGACAAAAGATATAATTGATGGTAAACCAAAGATATTGTTTTGTCCATATTGTAATTCAGATAAAATTGAATATATCTCTAAATAATCAAGTGTTAGTTTATTTTTATTGACATTGATAATAAAAAACGTAAACGAATTCTAATGCTCAAGATTTGATGCACCAGCTATATTAACAATTAATTCGTACTAATAATTGAGTGACATTAAAAGAGATTATGGAACATAGAGTTCGTTGCAACCAGAATTATAGAAGGTATATATTCGTTTCGATCATCTGACTTCTGAACAACATATGATGTTTCTGCAATATTTTCTTTTCCTCCTAGAAGAAGAGAATAATGATCATTATCCACCAGAAATGACTTGTAAGATACTGAGGTCAGCATCATCGTTTAAGACGTAGTCAACAGGGATAATTACATTGTTTTTTAACACGACGAACGGTCCAGGTCTTAACTGAATTTTTTCAAGCAGCTCTAACACAGTTATACCATTTGTAACCTCAATTTCCTGAAGCACATTTCGTGGTAATATTTTTATTTTGATTTTCATAGAATTACAATTGATATAAAAAAGTCTTAGATTAAATATTTTACTTAAAAAAGATGGAGTTTAGTACCGAGTAAAGGAAAAAAACTGATAGTTTTATATACTTGCATCCTTCAAGCGTTAGGATCGTTTTTATTTATGTTTTTTGGGTAAGTTTATATTTAGATAAAAGATATTATCTTTATGAAAAAATTAAAATTACAAATTGTTGCATCTTTTTTAATTTTTTTTATAATAAATGGTATAGTTTTTGCGGGTCCTATTCAAAGCCATATAACTGAACCAGTAATTTTTATAAATAAAAATCAAAGTAATAGTGATTTCTATTTTGTTCATATCACTGATACACATGTAGTCTCTAAATTATATGATCACAATGAAATCAGGAAAAATTGGCTTATTTCACTTTTAGATTACATTTCATCTTTTGATAAACCACCTGCGTTTGTGGTGATCACAGGAGATTTAGTAGAATGGGGGGAAGGATTTCTTGGTGCTCTAAATTATTATGCTTTAATTAGCTGTTTCTATAAGAATAATACACAACTTTATGCTGATAAGTATTGTTCAATCCCAGTGTATTTTACTCCAGGAAACCACGATTATTACCCTAACCGGGAATTATACAATTACCATTTGTTCATTGATAGAACTCATATCAACGATAACGATCGATACGAAATAACCTATGAGAATCTTAGCCTTTTTTTTATGAATTCAGGCCCAAATTCTTACGCAAAACCTAGTGATTGTACTAATTCACTCAGTGTCGGTCTTACTAACGACGATATAGTCTGGCTAAATGAAAAATTAAATAATTGTACCACAAACAAGAAAATCATACTTATGCACCATCCCGCAATAAACATTAGAAATGACAAAGGAGAATTATATGATGTTTTTATCCATAACAGAGAAAAGTTCATTAAATTGTGTGAAAATGATGATGTTGATGCTGTTCTAGCAGGACATACGCATGATCCCCGGGTTTTTGATGCTGAAGAACATTTATATGAAAACCTGCCGATTAACAGTAGCAAATACCCTACATTGTTTGTTCAATCTGATGATTGCAAAGAAGGTGTACATTATCGGAATATATCAATTGTTCATAATGATATTTGGATTGAGCAAAGCCAAGAGATAAATTTAACCTATTTTTCTTTTTTAAAAACAGATTATTAAACTATCAATTAATTTACAAAATTTTTTCTGACCCTCAGTATAAAGTATAAAATAGTATGCCTGAATTGGGATAATATAGTTGATGTACAAAGCCCAATACAGAATATGATTCTATTTCGTTACAAAAAATGAAAAACAGAAATCTTAATACAAAGGTCGCGGACCGGCATTGACACGGTTTTAACCCAAAATTTTTTACGAATCAATGACAAAAGAAAAAAAGATTTTAATGCAAGATTAAAATACTATCCTAACTACCTCATCTTCGACAAGAAACGCTTGTTCGATATGAGCGGCTGACAAATAATATTGAGAAGATTCTTGGACATCTTTCCTTCTCTAACGAGCTGAAAACCGACCTGTCTTGCAGCGTCAAAGATTTCTTTTGCTTTTTCATCATTATTAACAAGCCAATCTATGTGTGGTCGAAGCAATGCTCCAGCAAACTCGACATTCACATCCTCTGCTAGCTCCTTAACGATTCTGAGTACCGTTTCAAAGTTTTCCTTTTCCCACCACCCTGAAGAAGACACAAGCACCATCTTTTTAATTTTAACGTTCGCGTGAAATCTGGCACGTGTGCGACCGTCACGAGTTCTTAGTTGAGGATCTATGAGAGGAATTAATCTATTGAATAGATTCTGCATCTCTCCCGGTAACGGGCTGTACACAGGTGTGGCAAACACAAGAATGTCCGCGTCTCGTAATTTTGGATACAGCATCTGCATATCATCAGCGATATGGCATATGCCTGGATTCTTATTCCAACAGTAAAAGTCTCCATTGCATGGCTGTATATTCAAGCGTTTAATGTAGAACATCTCGATATCAACCCCCGCTTGTTCCATGCCTTCAAGAAAAGGAGTCAAAATCTTCGAGGTGTTACTCTTTTCCATCCTAAGACAACCATTAACTACGATTATTTTTGTCAAAATCGTATCCTCCACGAATCATTTGGAAGGATCGCATATCTGTCGCCTTTGATTACCTTTTCTATTGTCGAAATTTTACCTCGTTATTCTCTTCCTTAAAAACATATCCTTAGAAACAGACGCATTGACACCGTCTCAAAACTCATAGGTTTGTTTTCAATTACTAATAACCTCCAAAAACGAATTATTTAAGTATAAACTAAAAATAACCAAATTGGAGGTTTTATATGGTAAAATGTCCATATTGTAAAAAAATTTTTGATTATGAAGATATAATAATTGGAGAAGCAAGATCGTTGGATATTTTAAGTGATGATGGGCAAATAGAAGGAAATCGCGCACCAAATATTTTACATTCTCATTATATTATCTCATGTCCACATTGTCAAACATTTTTAGGTTGTTCGAGGAGATAATAAATCCCATAAACTCAGATAAATAATCATGTGTTTGTTTATTTTTCATTAACCTTTTAAAAACATATCCTTAGAAACAGAAACATTAGCACGGTTTTAATTATCAGTAAAATTCTCTTAACTATCTAAAAAAGTCACTCTCGGTATTTCTTCTTTGCACGATATTTAATATCCCATCTAAAAACACCTTAGCAAATTCCTCTTCTGCTTCTTTAATCAAACATTCATCAGCATCCATTCCTTCAAAATTCTCTAATAGTGGCAAAATCTCATTATATTCCGATACAGCATCCACAATCATTTGTGTAATGCCATCTATTTTTTTATAGTGCTCATTAGATAAGTCTTCCGATATATGATGAGCATGTATCCTAGGTATATTTTTATGCACCCATATCCACATCCTATGTGGATAAGAATGTACACGATAATTAATAAAACATAATTGGCAGATAATGATGCAGGGGTTACCAAAAGAAACTCATATTTTTTGTGCGAATCAAATAAAAAAAGAAGAAAAATTAGTCTCGTATGACTTTGATGACAGGGTTGAAGGTATACTTATTGTTACCTTTTTCCGTGATTGATTTCTGTACATCGAAATCCATAGTCAAAGTTATCGTCTGATCCGGCATCAATACAAATGGCTTAATGAGTTTAATTTTTCCTGAAGGAACCGTGCAATTATATTCAGTTCCATTCACAGTAATCACACACGACTCGACCGTGAGTCGTATCTGTGTGTACATCCCTACGCTGAGGTTTGCACTACCGAAAAATTCTTTGACGTTGATGAGACTAATCAGATCAAAGGTCTGGGAATCATTCACAATAATTTCCCAACCAGCAGTGGTATTATTAACTGCTGCACTCCGATGAACCATTACCTTAGAGATGGTCACATTTACCCTTGTGATATTTAAATCACCTGGAGCGTCGGTGATATTCAGGACTAACTGTCCTGTTCCCGATCGAATACAGCCACTAAAGGCACTAAATCCAATAAGTACCCCTAAGATGCCTAGTATCAATAAATTTTTAATCATTCCACAACGCCTACACTGTTCTATATATTTAGGACTATATAAATCTTATTTGATAATTGTTAACCAATTTATCAGAAAATTCCTTCCTTAAAAACATATTCTTAGAAACAACATATTTTTGTAAATAGTGTTTCAATTACTGATAACCTTCATTAAAAGATAACTTATTATAAGACGAAGAAATAACAAATCTATATTGGATGGAGGGTATCAAAATGACATGGCATTGTAAAAGTTGTAATAGAAATTTTTTAAGGGATCCAGAAACAAAGCGATGCCCATATTGTAATTCAGAGAAAATTGAAAATATCTCTGAGGCAAAAAAATAGAATAACAGTAATAAAGCTATGTTACGAAGAATAAGGTAATTAATAAGAAGTGACTCGAAATAATCATTTGTTTTCAATTACTGCTAACCTCCAAAAGTGTTAAAACTATAGAAATTATCCTTTAAGATATATGGATGCTGAAAAATTAGGAAATGAGGCATTAATTTTTGCCGGATCTTTTTTCGTTTCTCTTTTAATTCTTGGAATATTTCAAAGTGGTTGTTCTTCTGAATTTTGCTTATTCGTAGGTCTCCTTCCTTTTGTTTTAGGCGTAGGTTTCACTTTCGAATATGACATAATTCATTCCGTAAAAAATATGGAAATAAAGATAAATCAGAGAATAATATTTTTAGTAATTGTAGGTTCCCTTGGTACTCTACAAATAATGGGTTTAATCGGATATTTAATTTGGCGTGGGGTGGTAATACCTCTTTATTTTTTGATTGTTGTTTGCGCTGTAATATTCGCCACAATTGTTTTTGTCGTTGCTCGATTATTTGAGAAAGATTAGTAAAATTTTTCTTTAATAAATGATTGTTTCGATTCAATGACCCCACTTTAAAAAGTGAGGTCTCTAAACATTGAATCGAATGAAATCTTCGATTTCTTAAACAGTGTTTTGTCTATGCGATCGTCATAAAAGAACAATCACAAGAGAGGACATACACTTTTCCCACTTCGTGGTCGCTGTTGCTAAAAGTCTATTGTCCCCTCTTGTTAAAATGTTCTTTTCTTCCATTGGCGGCGCCAACATGTTCGTCGTTATTGGAGAAACAGAAACACATGATGAAGAAAACAAACACAAATTGGAAGGCTGTTGAAGACATCATCACCAAGTATTGTGATGGAAAAGATATTGATTCATCGGAACATTTCCGTTTCGGAAAACTCGAATGCTATGAACTAGCAAAAGTACGTACCACAAGACACGCAAGATACAATATCAACTACCATTTTGTTTGGATCCCGAAGACTCGATCAAAGGTGATGCAAGAGCGAGTTGCACGTATCATAAAAGACGTGACAATCCAGGTGTGCAAACAACGCGAATGGATTCCTCTTGCATTAGAAGTTATGCCTGATCATGTACACCTGTTCCTGAGTGCATCACCGAAATGGGCACCAGCGTACATCATCAAGATCATTAAAGGGAATGCCTCACGACAGGTTCGCTTGTTGTTTCAGGAGTTCAAAGAATATCGAGAGAAGGAACTCTGGGCCGATTCCTATTATTGTGGCACTGCAGGGCATGTTTCTCAGGAGCAGGTGATTCGATATATTGCTGAACAAGAGAAAAATGTGAATGTGAAACCGTTCAGTTATTCGGTATTTTCTAAGAAACAAAAGACGCTAGCTGACTTCTCGGTCAGCTAGATGCGCTTACATCTCCGCTTTGAAAAGCGGAGTCTTACGCGCTATATGATAATCATATATTATTAATATCTTTAATGATTTAATGAAAGAAAATAATAAGAGAGAAGTGGACAGGTTTTTCTTCTAATAAATATTCCAACTATGCTAAGTATTAATAGAACCGACGGAGGAGTACAGATATAGACTGTTGGAAAAAACTGCTCCCGGCCAAATCTGAAGAATTATGTCCCAATAAGTATAAATGTTTTTTCACAATGAGCGCAAGATTTTAATAACAAAACCCTCTTACTCTACCTCAAATGTAAGGTGGAAAACAATTATGGAGAGTCAAAAACTACATAACGCAAAATTGTTAGGTGGAATTGGTTCCATCCTCATGCTGCTGCTTCCAGTCCCCACGGTAGGATGGATCATCGCTTTCGTAGGTCTAATCCTCGTCCTCGTCGCTGTGAAATACATCGCAGACGAAATTAAAGACCATAATGTCTTCAATAATTTTTTACTTACCTTCATTATCGGCATTATCGGTGCCGTCGTCGCAATCTTCATTGTTATTATATCCTATTTTTCCTATGGTGCCGGTATAGATTGGACGAAGTTCCAGAACGTGACGTCAATGCCGCAATTCTATCAGATGGTGCAAACCAAGGGCGTCGTGCCTTTCATCACTTCCATCATCGCAGGATTGCTCGTCTTATGGATCACCCTCATCGTCGCCGCCTACTTCATCAGGAAAAGCTACAACAAGATCGCCAGTGAGACACGCACGTCGATGTTCCACACCGCTGGTCTATTGTACCTCATCGGCGCGGTAACGACCATCGTCCTCGTCGGGTTCATCATTATCTTCATAGCGTTAATCCTGCAAATCATCGCGTTTTTCTCGATGCCAGAGACACTATCCGCCCCGACGGTAACTCCGCCACCGATGCAGTCTGGGATACCGCCGCAGCCGTAACTTCCCTTACAACCTCTTTTTTTCCTTTTTTGTTATTTAATTCTCATAAAAACCTAAATCAAGGATCGTGCTAATAAATTAGCATATTGGGGCGCGGAAATAGAGCCCCTGGGTTACAGTTTCCTCATAAAAAGAATCTGAAATCATGTCGGTTTTAACTCATGTTTTTTGTGCGAATCAATAACAAAAAAGAAATATATCATATATTATGAACCGAAAAACAGTGTTTTTTATAGTCTATCAAGCGTATACTTCTCAACGTACCATCGGTAAATTTGATTGAACTCTAAACCATATTTATGTTTATAATATAGTAAAAAAAGAAAGATATCCCATATAAATAGGAAGCCTCTCATTTTTAAACCCTGGTTGATGTATCGTTGAATTTGCCATTTTGATATTTTTTTAGCGAATTTATTTAATTGTTTTTTTGTAACAAAATTTGTTCGCTCAACCGGTGGTATTCCTTTCTCATCAAAAGGTATATTTTGTTGTATTGTTTGTTCTTTTTCGCATATCGTTTTTATTTCTGTTCCAGGGAATGGATATAATCGTGCAAAAAAAATTCTGTCTCCTTTGGACTGTTTTGCTAATTGTAGACTTTCGTCCATCATATCTAATGTTTCATATGGGGCACCAATGATGAAATCTAACCGTAAATGTAGATAATATTTTTTGGTGATTCTAAATGTATTTATGAGTTGTTGGTGGCTCATATTTCTTTTGTACACAGTGTTTCTTATGTAATCATTTCCTGATTCTACTCCCATCCTCACTTCGTAGCATCCTGCGTCTTTCATTGCTTTAATTATTTTTTCAGTTACAAGGTTTGCTCGTACATTTGCAGTCCATTTAAATTGTGTATGAAATCCTTTTTCCTTATATTTTTTGCAGAATTCTAAAATAAATTTTGTATTAGATATGAATGTATCATCAAAGAAGTAGAAGAATTTTAATCCTCTGTTTGAGTATTGATTGATTCTGAGCACTATCTCTTTTATAACGCTATCAACACTTCTAAATCGTACATATTTTCCTTCAAGGTTTTTCCTTAGTACATGATTACTGCAGTAGGTGCAATTATAAGGGCATCCTCTTGATGCCATGATTGGAAAATGATTATGATTTACGATAAAATACCGCTCAATTTCAAAATCTTTAAAATCCGGGAAAGCGAGTGTATCTAAATTTGAGATTAATTTTCGTTTTTTATTTTTAATGACTATTCCACCTTGTTTATACCAGATTCCATGAATATTTTCGCAATTCAATGATTTATCTAAAAGTTCCTTTAATACCTGTTCACCTTCTCCAATAGAAATGATGTCTATTGCATTGTTTTCGATGACTTCCTCTGGGGCTAAAATAACATGTACTCCTCCAAAAATAATCTTTATAGTAAAATAATCCTTGATGAATCTCGCGATCATGAGAGCTTCAGGATAATTAAAACTTAAAACTGAGAAACCAATAAGATCTGGTTTTTCTTCTTTAATTTTGTTCAGTAAATATTTTTTCCAATCCTTTTTATGATACGACAAATCAGCAATTGAGGCAACATGGTTCGATGTTTCATTAATAAAACCATTGAGATAGGCAACAGATAAAGAAGGCATGGCATCATGTGAGTTCATGTTTGGTACAATTAGGAGAACTCTCATTTTTTCCCCATCGTTCAGGTTACATATGATTTAATTATAAATAAAACTGTTTCTCCAAAAGATTCTTGATACCATTGTGTCAAATTCATCGATAAATTCCATATATAACACCAATCATCGCAAAAAAAGGTAGAGGATCATCCCATGAAAAAACCGCGTATTCTCTCTTCCCTTTATATGAATTTATCCATTGATTGATTAAAAGTTCCTTTTTCCTGAAATACAACAAAGATGAATAGATATCCTCTGGGAAAAAAAACCATTTCACGTGTTTTCTATTAAACATCTGTTTTTCAAAATCTTTCCCAATTGTATCCATATATGCCATATAAGGAAAATTAATACCGCAACGTGTCGGAAGACTTATTTGCATCCAACAGCGAGGATTGACTTCAATTATTTTAAACTCATTATCTCTAGAATCCTTTTTGAATTCTGCGTCTATAATGCCGTGATACCCGATTTTTTTCACGAGTTCTGTTGTTATTTCTTCAAGTTCAGGTTCCCATATACTTTCGATAGCACACCCATTGCCAAAATGATGGGGAAATTCTCGAATTCGTCGGTACATAATAGAGCCATTCGGTTCACCTTTTCTATCGTAGTATGCATTAAATCCATAATGATCTCTGACGTTACCAGGGATAATCTCCTGAATGATCACTTCATAGTTTTTCAGGATTGATAGTTGATATTTTTTTATTAACTCCTCCTTTGATTTAGCTAGGAAAAGCTTTGTTTTAAATTCGAATCGAAAATTATCTGATTGAACAGGTTTTAGAATACAAGGATACACAATTTCTTTTAAAATTTTTTCAAATTCTAATTCATCTTTTAAAAAATACGTTTTAGAGTGTGGAATGTTAAGTATATCTACAGTTTCAGAAAATCTCCGTTTATTTAGGAGTTTTTCAACGATATTAAAATCAACTGGTAGAAATGCATAATATTTTTCTAGCTTGGATTTATTTTTAAAGATAACTGCTAATTCAATATCTCCAACCGGTAATAATACTCCTTTATTATTCAGTTTTTCTCCAAGTTTTATTAGAAAATCGACATATTTTTCTTCATCGTTTTTTGCACGTGGGCAAGTGATTCCCCTGTAATATCTTGAAAAACATGTTAATGATTTATTATTTGGATTTAAAACAATTGTTGGTATGTTTTTTTTCTTCAGGCTTCTGATTACTCCGAGATCAGATGTAAAATATCTTGCAAGAACAAATGTTATTGGTTCTTCTGTTTTCTTTATTAACTCATAAGCATCCATGTTATGACATCGGAAATATATCAAGTAAAGATAGCGAATGAATTTTATCTCATTTAATGGAGCGGGTTGTTAATTCTTTTGTCGATCCATTATTTTATATAATCAATCTTTAACTCCCAATTTCGATTATTTTTATGTGTGTTATTCTGTCGATTCATTTAAACGTTTGGAAAAAATAAAAATACAGTAAACGGAAACAATTAACACGGTTTTAAAACTCATTTTTTTTGTGTGAGTCAAAGATAAAAAAAAGAAAAAGAGAGGGATTCTTAATATCCCACTAGTTGTCGTAGTAGTGGGAACGCATTGGGGAATCGCTCAAATAGTTTCATCCAGAATTGGTTCATTGGTATAGTATACGAACATGGTATCGAAATCGGCAAGGGATCCGACCAATCGCTTTCACCACCCGCTTCATCCTGTGACATGACGCGAATCTGGAAGTCATCCTTGTATGTCCACGAATGCGTTGCTTCTGCCGTGGAGAGCCAGTTGCTATAGTTCCCATCTCCCCAATCCCACCGATATAATAATGCTACCCCTCCATCAGGATCTGTCGAACTTGCGGTAAATGTATAGTTTTTATCTGGTTTTCCTTTTGCTGGTCCGTTAATAGTTGGTTTCGTAGGAAGTTGATTGTCATACGATTTAATCTTGACAAGCATTGCATCAGAATTTCGATTTCCCATGGCTGCGGTCATAGCGGACACAATATAGCCTTCATCTTTTGTAGGTGCTATAAATCGTGTTATTTGGACGCCTGTTTGTTCTAGTATTAGTTGCCATTCCGCATTTCCGGTGTTATCTGTCTCAACAACCATGATATCATCCTTCGTGCCACTAACATATCCATTATTTTTACAAATACCTAATGCAACCCCATCGTTATCTGCCTTGCACATACTCCAACAATAATCATTATGGATATCTCCAAATGTGGTATTCCACACCATATTACCACTGGAATCAATTTTGATAAGCCAGACATCCGTACCGCCATAACCATAGGATTGAGACACACCATCCATGACATACCCACCATCATTTGTTTGGAAGTTTCCTTTCCCATAGGTATATTCAAACAGAGGTCCATCGAAAAGGGTATCCCACTGTTTGTTCCCATCTTTATCGGTTTTCACCATCCACAGCGCACCATCATTTGTGGTTGCAGCGTCAGTAAATCCACTGAGGAAATATCCTCCTTCTGATGTTTGGTATACGGAGGGTAAAGAGTCAGTAGTAGTTCCACCTTTGTCGAAATCACGTACCCATTGCTTCACACCTTGGGAATCAAATTTCATGAGACAACCGTTATTGTACCAAGTATTGTTACTGGGGTACCCATACCAAAAGGTACCACTTACGACAAATCCATTTTCTACCTCAATGACACTATACGGCATATAGCTTATTGAATATTGTTCAGTTTGGTCATAGTAATGCTTGAGCCATTGTGTTTTTCCTGTCGCGTCTAGTTTCCATAAATACATCTGAGTTAACCAATATGGCTCACCATGAAAATCATATGAGATATCACTTATTCCACAGGCAATGTATCCCATATCGGATGTTTGCTGCACATCCATCGCTCCAAAGATTGATGCGGATGACATAACTGAACCGTTGAGATCATGGTTCACAATGCTCCATTGTTCAGTACCAGTCGAGTCGAGTTTTACCAGCCAGCCATAAAACATATCGTTTTCTTCGCTTGCCCCACAGGCGATGTACCCACCATCAGCTGTTTGTCTTACTGTCTGGAAGAAATCAAATTCAGTTCCACCATAGGTTTTCGTCCATTCAACAACGGGTTGGTAACAATTTATGGTTGTCTTTCCTATTTTTTCATTCATTGTCCCTACTGCTGGTAAGACAGCAGTTGCTATGAACAGCATCATGATGCCTATTCCCACGATTTTCTTTTTCATGTTTTTATTTTCCTCCTTCCATTCATACATTCTTTTTTATTTCCGATTGTTTTGAGAAGGGAGTGGCAACCATAGAATATGATAAGGGGATAATATGAATAAACAAGAATCTTGCCAACCTCCCTTCTTTCTTCAGTTTTTTTCCTCCGTTCAAAAACATGTCGTTAAAAACATACATACAAAAATTCCTACGATTTTCCTTTTTTTGGTTTTTCTGCCTCCCTAAATAAATACAATATGTAATGTAAAATATTAGTATATAAAAATTATGCTTTGAGAATATATGCAACAAAAGTAACATAAATAAATAATGACAAACGGTCATATGTTACTTGATACCCATAAACATTGAAAAACAACAAAATTTTCTTATATCGATGTCATATCAACATTAATATAATTCTGTGGTCAATTCTTTAAAAACATATCCTTAGAAATCAGAAGCATTGACACGGTTTTAACCCATGTTATTGCTTGAATAGGATCAAGGGCTCAGATCCCTTCCCTGCACTTTTTTCTCTATTCATCTATGTTGGAAAATTATAAGATTAGAGAGCTGATACAAGATTTCATTATCTCTTAAAGTGGAATTGAAATGTCTGAACTTGAAAAAGATTATTCAGATTTCATGGGGTGGATGTCAAACAACACCAACGTGTTTATTTTTATGGGCGGTTTCACCTTTACTATACTAACGTTATTAGTTATTAACCTTCCAAATCCGAATACCATAATAGCACAATTGATTTTGCTTTTCATCACAATTATGTTCGATTTACTGTTATATTTAATTCTCTTGGTTGGGGTGGAATCTCTTCAATTTTGTAAAAATATTCCTTCGTTTGGAAAAAGATTACAATTTTGCTCTACATTATCGAATGTCGTCTTAGTATTATGGGGATTTTTAGTACCGTCGGTTTTTCTCCTTTGGAATATGATAAATCTGGCAATAATCTCTACAATCATTTGGATAGTATTTATAATTATAAACAATTTTACTATTCGAAAACAAAATATACAATATCGAAAGATTACGGAAATTAAGGGGGACATAGAGTAGAGTCCGAACAGGTGTTTAAATCCATTCCCCTTTTTATCAGGTTTATTTTCTTTTAGATCCTTCTGCGTTTCCTTGCAGTTATGACAAGTTCCTCAATTTCTGATGGCAATTGTTCATCTTGCCATTTTCTTTCTGCTTCTCTTGATTTACCTGCATTTTTCACGGCTTTCAAAGCATACCACGCTGCTCTTAATGAATGGTCAGCCGTATGAGCCGTTGCAACAGCATGTCCAACAGAACGAGCCACTGCAATTGCAGTCAGGTTTGAAGATTCGTTTGCTACTGCAATTGCACCTAATGAAGCTTTTCTTGCGTCACCGACTGAAGCATTTCCTTGTTTCCAATCTTTAGCTACATTTAGTGCATTTTTTAGTCGCTCATCTATTTTTTCACCGAAGAGATGCAATACGTGCTCTGCACAGTCGCAAGCCCATTTAATTAATTGATAGTGCTGTTTCTTTTTTAGAGGCCCACCCCGATGTTCTGCAATAAATCGTTTGTCTCGCATTTTTTCTTTCTCTGTAATGTTTTGTCAAGTTATTTGTCTTTCCAGATACTTCCATACCTCCATGCTCATTAGCGATTGACAAAAACAAGTTACAGAAGTATTGACATGGTTTTAAGACTCAATGTTTTTATGCAAATCAATAATTACCAATTTTCAAATATCTTTTTATAAGTCCATTAACACTCTTTAGTGATTGTAACGAAAAAGTATGGATTTATTTTTACTTCAATAACTATGCAGTGAATATACTTTCCTTTGTGCAAGCTACAGGAAAATATTATATATTTATTATTCTATGGTTTAGAGATAAAGGAAGGACCTTTCACGAATCTAAGGAAAAAGTCACTTATAGGACTAATTTTGTTGATTTTAATAATAAATTGTAGCAATTTTACCAGCGGGTATCATAAACCATTTACTAAACCTGAAGTGAAAGATACATCTATCGCTTTTAATGATTTCCTAAGTCAACTTTGTTCTCGATGTATCTTTTACCCTATTCCTTACCCACCCTATGAACCACAAGATATAGATCTAAGAGATGCTGCATATCATAAATCATATGATCGACTTCACATGGAATGGTGGTTTTTAGAAGATATTTTTGATAATGGATATAGTACCGCATTTACTATTATTATATTATCTAGAGAGCAAATATTTTCAAAAGGAGATATTGGCAGCTGTTTCTTCGCTGTTTCTTTATATAAGGATACAGAATTGGAATTTTCTACAATGGTAAAATTTCCACTTGAAGACCTTATTGCCTCTCAAGAACTCCCATTAATAAAAATATCCGAAGGCGAAAACTCTTTTATCATGGAATTTGACAATAATCGCAGTACTAATGACCATTGGATTTTTAATGTTTCATTTAAAATTAATGATAAAGAAACTAATTTAACATCTAATCTAACTTTTACTGGTACAACAAAAGGTTATGCTGGGCAAACCCTCGGAGGCTGGTACGGTCCTATTCTACCTAAAGCAGATGTAAAAGGCGTTCTTACATTAAATAATGAAGAAATAAATATGAACGGATTAGGTTATCTTGAACATGGATGGAATATTACTTTTCCAATATGGGAATATGGCTGGTATTTTGGTAAAATCATAAGTGATTCATTTTGCCTATTATGGGGTAGAATGATGCAAACTCGTTGGAATGAACAAGGAAGAGCTGCAATATTAAGCAAGGATGGATCCGGCTATATAAATATAAATCCAAAGAACTTTTCATTTAAACCTACAAATTATAAATTTAATAATGGCAAACTGATTCCAGCAAAATACATTTTTAATATAACTGATCCAGGTATATCTATTAACGTTACAATGGAAGCTATAAACATCAATCACTTTGGAATTGCATCTTTTGATTGTTGGAGATACCATGTACTGGTAAATGGCCAAATAACCTATGGGAATACTACCGAAATAATAAAAAATAAAATTCAAATCATGGGATTCGTAAGTTTTCGATAAAGCACTAGTTAATCAAATTTCTTTATAAAGATGATATTCACTTCAAATCGACCGTCTCTTTCAGGATTTAACGTAATTATTTCTCCTAATGCTTACTTTTTTATGAATTTACAATAAGATGTTTTATGGTAGAAACTCATTTATTTATTAGTTGAACTAAGGTTTCCAATAGCGCATACACCACCACGTGTTGTCCCAGGTGTCATTCCATCTGTTATTGCAAATAAAATTCGTGGTTCGTTATCTCTCATAAGAATAGGGTATTGACCAAGTGGAATACGAAGATTATAGGATATTCCTTTAGAAACCTTTACTTTCCAAAGTAATGAATTATGATTTGCCAAATCAATTGCTAGTACAAAACATGTTGATGGCAGGAATATTGGAATTGCCATTGCTGAAACAATCAAAATTGGTCTTGTTTCAGTACCACTGATAGTAATAACTGATGATGGTGTATGTATCCCTGGTTCTCCAACGAGTTTATCTATATTAATTTTCTCAAGCAACTTGCCGTCTTCTGTTGAATATCTTACTAATCGTCCTAAAACTGTATCAACTATCCATACGCTGTCCCCACGAGGATCAACTGCGATAGATGCATCAATTGATGTCGGCATTGCTGTTTTCCATTTTAGTCTCCCATATGTACCCATATCTTGAACTGCATATAGATGTGGATTAATCATAATAGAGGGTTCTCCTCTGTCACCATCAAAATAAATTGTATCATTAATCA
>CABMCU010000123.1 GCA_902384685.1 uncultured archaeon
AGAGCAGGAACCCATCCGAAAAGATAATCAGTTTCTATCTTTTGATAATGTCATTATTACTCCACATATGGGATGGTATTCAGAAGACGCCGTTAATGAGGTGCAACGTATCGCTGCCGAACAAGTTCTACAATGTTTGGAAGGTAAAATACCAACAAATCTTGTTAACAAAGATGTGTTAAAAAAATTTTGAGATGATTGTTTATGAAAACAGCGGTTTGGTATGGTGGAAAAGACATACGAATTGAAGATACATCTACACCAGATGTTGAAGACAATGAAGTTCTTGTGAAGGTTCATGCTGTGGCTATATGTGGTTCAGATCTCCATGCATATAAAGGAATGTCAAAACGAAGAAAACCGCCACTTGTTATGGGTCATGAATTTAGTGGAGAAATCATTGATATTGGAAAAAAAGTTAAGAGATTTTCAGATGGTGAACGTGTTGTTGTAGAACCTCTTATTTCTTGTGGAAAATGTAAACCATGTAAAATTGGAAAAACCAATATATGCGAAGAAAGGAAACTTATTGGTTTAAATTCGAGTGGTGCATTTGCAGAATATGTGTCGGTTCCCGAAAATAAGTGTCATAAACTGCTAAATAGCGTTTCTTTTGAAGAAGCTGCTCTTGCTGAACCACTTGCTGTTGCTGTTCATGCGGTTAATATCACCCCTATTGAAAAAGGTGACACCGTTCTTATCATCGGCTCTGGTACGATTGGTTTACTAACGATGCAAGTAGCCCGGAACGGTAAGGCTAGTAATATCTTTGCAACAGATGTTTATGATTATCTCCTGGATTTAGCAAAGAAATTTGGTGCTAATATGGTAATAAATACAAAAGACGATGACCTTTTTAAAACAATTAGTTCTAACGTTGGTAGTATAGATGTTGTTTTTGAAGCAGTTGGACTTCAGGGAACAGTACAACAAGCATTGTCTATTGTCAGATGTGGAGGATGTGTTACATTAATTGGTATGTTTGAGGATAAAATGGAACTTAATATGCTAAATATAGCTGTAAAAGAAATAATGATACAAGGTTCATATGGTTATACCTCGGATGATTTTAAACAAGCATTGAAACTAATTGCGTCAGGAAAAGTTAAAGTTAAACAGCTCATAACACATGTTTTGCCCCTCGATGATATTACTAAGGGTTTTGAGTTGTTAGCAGAGAAAAAGGAAAATGTGATAAAAGTGGTTTTAAAACCCTAAAGATCTTTTTTTATATTGGTATTAGTTCATCCCATATTGTTCTGAAAGCCTTCATGGTCGTAAAGGTTGCATTTTTTTGTTTTTTCAACCACATTAATATATCTTTGAAATTTCCTATGGCTTTTTCCCCGGTTCCACCACATATCCGTTTTTTTTGTTCATCTGGTAAATCCATCCGTGCTTTTTCAAGATTTATGAACTCCCAAGGATGAAGATAAAATGTAATTACATTTATTTTTCCATATTCATTTTGTTTAGTAATTAACCTATTGATTTTAAGCTTCGCGTCCTTTGCACCGATAATCCGCCACCAGGGCCAAAGATCACTTTTTTCAGGGTCATCAATATATGGATCTGATGAAACTGGTAATTCTAAGAGATTTAACTCTCCTTTTGAAGTCCAATCAATTTCTGATTGGTGATAGGGTAACACCTGCGTCTTATGATGAGCAATTAAATATGATGAGTCAAGAAGATAATGATATTCATTAAGTTTTTTTATTAAAAAAGTATTACCCAACAAATAGGGACTACGAAAGGTAACAGGACGCTCACCAAACTTCTTTTGAATCACCTCTGTAGCTTTTTCGACCCTCCAGTGAATTTCTTCATCAGAGAGAAACGCTAATGCTTCATGATCATAAGAGTGACATCCTATTTCATGACCATGTGTTTTAATTTGCTTGAGCACGTCGAAGTTATCATCGATAATATTTGCAAGAATGTTAAATGTACATTGAATATCAAGTTCATCTAAAACATTAAGAATAGAAGGTATACCTTTTTTTACACCCTCGCAAGTGTCTGAAAAAGGTTCGGCATCATGTTCAACATCAAAACCGATTAATACATATAGATTACCCATAATCAAAGCCCCAAATTGCATACAAAATAGGTTTTAGGTTCTTATGGTTTTTTAACAAAATTTAAATACAGAACAGCTATAAAAAAACTTATGCAGCCAATTGGTTTTAACAAAAAAAAATTTTCAGAAAAAATGAAAAAAAAGGGTATTGATTTTCTCATTGCTTCATCTCCTGAAAATGTTTTTTACACATCAGGATTACCGACAAGACATTCTGAGAACAACCCGATCTTATTTTCTCTTTCTAATCTATCCCCTACAATTGTTGTGGTTCGTCCAGATGGCGAGGAAAGTGTAATTGCCTGGATGATATTTGACCCAGAATTGACATGGATAAAAGATTTCCGTGGGATTATGTCAAAAGACGATGCACTCGAAGCACTTATCAATGTCCTTCAAGAAGGAGGGATGCAAGAACCAACTATAGCTGTAGAAAGTGCTATGCCTCTGTATCAGTATGAAGGATTGAAAAAAGCATTTCCTCATGCAAGAATCGATGCCGCAGATGATATCCTTTTAGAATGCAGACTCGTAAAATCCCCTGAAGAAATAGATCGTATCAAAAAATCAACACATATTGCTGAAAAAACTATTCTTGCGATGTTTAATGAACTCAGAGAAGGTATATCCGATATCGATCTTCTAAAAGTAGCAAAAACCACTATTATCAACGAGGGTGCATCTGGTTGGGATCATATTACCATGAGTCTTGGTGCGAGTGATCCGGAAGCTCCTGGAACGGGAGTAAAAATGAAGAAAAACGAGATGACCAGATTTGATATCGGTGCAATCTATAAAGGTTATACCTCTGATGTGAGCCGTCATGCGGCTCTCGGGAAGATTCCTTCTGATGTTGAAAAACTCATTAGTGAAATTGTGGATGTACAACACCAATGCATCGAGGCCATCAAACCAGGGGTGAGTACTATGGAAATTCTTACTTTAGCACAAGAAGCATTTGAAAAAAAAGGTGAGGAAATACCTATTTTTCCCACCTGTCATGCTCTTGGTCTGCGATGCGAAGAAATTCATCTTTTTGACTCTTTACATTCAGCGGAAAAAGTGTTTGAATCAGGAATGGTATTTGATCTAGAGTTTTGGATTCCCTACGAGCCTTATAACAACCGACTTATTGGTATGGAGGACACGTATCTTGTTACACCAAACAAATGTGAAAGGATATCGACCCTCGATCAAAAACTCCTCATAAAATAAAAAAAGAAGAATTAACTTAATATCCATTGATGATTTGTTCATAGGAAATTAGTTATGCAAAAACTTGGAGTTGGCATTATCGGTTTAGGTTCTGCTGGATTGCTTCACGCAGAGTCGTACAATCAAATACGTGACAAAGCAAGAGTTGTTGTTCTCTGTGATAAAGATAAAGGATGTGCTGAATCAAACGCCCTGATATATGAAGCAAATGCACATACCGATTACCACAATATACTTCAGCGTAAAGACATAGATATTATCGACATCTGTCTCCCCCACCATCTTCATGCGAAAGCAGCTATCGCTGCTGCTGAAGCAGGAAAACATATTCTTGTAGAGAAACCCATCGCGACAACACTAAAAGATGCAGATGACATGATCAAGGCAGCGAAAAAAGCAGGGGTCAAATTCATGGTCGCAGAGAATCATGCATTTATCCCAGCGCATGCACTTGCGAAAAAAATGGTTGACCAAAGTCAGATAGGTCGTGTATTCCTCGCGAAAGCCTATGAAATCGTCGGTGACGTGCCGATCGAACAGGGGTGGAAGACATCACCAGAAGCATTAGGATCACTGCTAGATATGGGTGTACACCGGTTTTTTGTTCTCCAATGGATCATGGGAGATGTCAAAAGTGTATTTGCGTTTGCAGAAAAACTCACATGCGAACTGGACACCAAGAATGATGATACTGCTGTAATAGCCCTTCAATTCAAAAACGGCGCACTCGGGGAAGTAGATGTTACCTCCGGTGCTGTAAGTGAACCAACAAATCGACTTGAACTGTATGGTACAAAAGGAACCATTATCGAAGATCATATGTGTGAATCACCATTGATGTATTCTTCGCATCAATCTGGTTTTGAAACAGAAGGATGGGTAAAACCAGTGGTTGAACATGCTCCATTCCCTGGTTACTATAGCATATCCTTTAAAAATGAGGTGGAGCATTTTGTTGACTGCGTTCGTGAGGACAAAGAACCTCTCGTGAATGGTGATCGTGCAAAAGCAGCCTTGAAAGTTGCTCTATGCGCGTATCAATCTGTAAAAACAGGGAAAGCACAAAAGGTTGAGTAAAATTTTACTAGGGATTATTTTCTCAAAATTTTAACGATATGCAGACCATTTTTGTGAATCGTTATTGAAATGTATTGTTCTTCATCTTTTTTTATATCTCCCTCAGAAACCGTGATATCAAATCCATTGGGGTATTGAATCTTGGGAACATAAAGTATAGTCGGAGTTTTTATAGATATATCACCATCAAATTCGAATAAAAATTTTCTTTTTTTCATGTTATATTCCATTTTTAAAGGTATGCCAGAAACAGAAATAAAGTGAGGGCGACAGAACCCAGAAATAGCTCTTCCACCTGAGTTGATATCTTCTCGCCAATCAACTATTTGTTGATCTCTTGAAAAGATTGAGAAATCCTCTAGATTCCATAGATCACCCCATTCATTACAATTATCTGGGTTATAGTTCCATTGACATGAATTTAGTAAATTTGCATCTATCGCATCATAGTACCACGTAAGAGCTTTTATATGAGTTGTCCACGCTTTTTCAGGTTTTTCCTTAAACGTTCTATATGCTCTTTTTTGGTTGATGTCATAAGGTAAACCAAATTCACCAATAATAGTTGGACTGTTAGCTGAATATTTTGCAGCCATTGTTTTAAGTGTGGACATTTGTCGATTAAAAGCTTTTTTTATTGCTCTTCTTCCAAACAATATTTTTTCTTCAATGAAATCATAGTTAAATATATCCATAAAACGATGCAAACCCATTGTCGCAACATCATACCAATGAGGGGCATTTACAACATTTTTGGGAAGAACCAATTCTATACCCTGGCCTTTAAGGATCGCCTCCGCAGGTCCTTCATAAAATATTACAGTATCAGGATTAATACTTCGAAGAGATTCTGCGAATCTACATATGAACGGGGATAAATAATCTCGAAAATAATTTATTTTCTTACCTTTATGCTCAACAAAATAGACATTATTTAGAATTTTAGGTTCGTTTTTTTCGTCTACATTCCAAACGCCTTCTTTTTTCCAAATATCCTCGACTCCATTAATCCAGCAAGAAATTTTTTTAGGGTTTATTTCATCACAACGAGTTTCCTTAATACCTAAACCTTTTGCTTCTTTAAATGGCACCTTTTGAGTAAAACCAGCGCCAGTGAGTATTGCATTTATTGGAGTAAATGCATATCCAATTAATTCGTTAAGGTTAGCATTTGATCCATCGAGTTTTAAACCAATAAAACCAATAGTTGGTTCATTAAGAGAATCAAATCCAAGAACATGAGACATGTCTTTTGTATGAATCGTAATTTGTTTGAATGCATCGATATAATGAGACTGCAGATAATCCTGCACATTCTGTCCATTTATTATGCAAGATGGAGCAAAATCTCTTCCTCCAAAAAATAAAGTAAACATCGTTGCGCATCCAAATTGGATTCTGCTTTGAGACCAAGTCATCGATGGATACGAACTCGGATTTCGTGGATCATAACGATATTGCATTATCCAGGCAGCGCCTGCTTCATGAAACTTTGTAAAATCAATTCCAACTTTTTCAAATGTCCAACCTGGTGCTCCATCACCTCCACTCATACGACTCCAACAGTCTTGATGCGGGTCAATAAAAATATATAATTTTTTTTCTTCTGCAATCTTTAACAATTCTTCGATATACTCAAGAAAATCCTTATCGTATTTCCCTGGACCAGCGTGTTCTATCGCCTCCCATGTGATTAAAAAACGTACACAGTTAAACCCCCAATGTTTCAACCGCGTAAAATGCTCCTCCGCCTCATCAAGCTTTATAGGACGACCGATAAAAGAAACATTTCTGTGATCTCTGAAATCTGTTTTAATATGTGTAGACCCATTAGGTTTCACCGGTATTTTTGAGGATGCGGTGAAATTAACTCCCCTCAAGAGGATACGACGTCCATTTTCATCTACAAACCAGTCTTTTTTAATATGAAGTTTCATTTATTAATCTCACATCCATTTTTTTGATTTTACAAAAGATTAATTGATATTTAAAGGAGCTAATTACTTGAACATCAATGAGTTTTTTCTCTTGCCTCATTTATCCATATGATGCATTGTTCCACAAGTTTTTTAATACTATTATAATCATTAACCTTCACTAGATCTTTTTTAATCAGATTTGAACCTATGTTCAACGCAGACGCACCTGATTTAATCCAACCTGAAATGTTCTCCTGTGTTATTTCAACTCCTCCGGATGGCATCAATTTAGACCAAGGACATGGACCAAACACAGCTTTTATAAAAGAAGGCCCAACTGTTTTTCCTGGGAATATCTTCACTATGTCTACGCCTGTTTCTTCAGCATTTGATATCTCAGATGGCGTTATACAACCAGGGATGTATGGTACTTTCCGGCGGTTACAAATCTTTGCTACATCTGGGTTGAAAACAGGGCCGACGATAAAGTTAGCTCCACTGTTAATATATATTCCTGCTGTCGCAGGCTCAATTATAGTACCAGCACCTAGAATAACATCTGGTAATTCTTTTTGGCTCCACGTAGATAACTCATTGAAAACCTTGTATGCAAAATCCCCACGATTTGTAAACTCAATAACTATGGCTCCACCATCTGAGCAAGCTTGAATAATCCTTTTTGCTACTTTGGCATCATCGTTATAAAACACTGGGAGTAAACCAATATCTAATATTTTTCCGACAACCTCATGTTTTAAGAATCTTGACATAATAGTTATCACCTTGAAATTCGACCAGTGGTCATTCCTTTCATAAGTTTTTCTACTTCATCAACTTTAATCACACATGAATCCCCATACAAGGTATGTTTAAGACAAGAAATTGCAACCGCGAAATCTAAAGTCTTTTGTTTATCGTCATTATGTAGAAGCATATAAATTAAACCCGCGGCAAAAACATCACCAGCACCAACACGATCAACAATATGCGTGATATCATAATTTTGGCTAACGTAGAGTTTTTTCCCATCGTATAACACACCTGACCATTTGTTATGATTTGCGTTAATGCTTTGTCTAAGAGTAATCGCAATTACTTGAAGGTTTGGGAAACGCTCTTTTAATTTTTCTGTTACAAAACGATATCTATCTGCTTCTATCTGACCTTTGGTAACATCTACACCTGGTGCTTTAATCCCAAACACTTTTTCTGCATCCTCTTCGTTGCATATTAAAACATCAACATATTTCAACAATCCTGACATGACTTTTTCAGGGGGTTCACCCCATTTCCAGAGTTTACCACGATAGTTCAAATCACAAGAAACAGTAAGCCCTTTTTCTTTTGCTTTTTTAACGGCCTCAACACATGCTTCAGCAGCACCCTTGCTAACAGCAGGTGTGATCCCTGTCCAATGGAACCATTGTGTGTCAGTGAAAATCTTTGACCAATCAAAGATGTTTGGTTTAACATTTGCAAATGCTGAGTTTGTCCGATCATAAATCACTTTATTACCTCTATACACCGCTCCGGTTTCCACAAAATAAATCCCTAGTCGATCCTGTGTGCGAATTATATTATTTACATTGACACCAAATTGACGAATATAGTTTATACAGGCATCTCCTAAATCATTCTCTGGGAGACATGTTACAAAATCCACTGGTACATGAAGATTTGCTAATGCCACGGCAACATTTGCCTCTGCTCCAGCATAGATTACATCAAAAGACCGTGTTTGGACAAATCTTAGGAAACCAGGAGGTATCAGCCGCATCATAACTTCGCCAAATGTTACAACTTTTTTATCTGTTTTCATGCAGGTTTCCTATAGCCAATATAACCTATATAAAAATTATCACATAAGTCGTACACAGTGTTTTTCAACAGTTTATCTTAAGTTAGGAAATTTCGATGACTTTAAATGATTCATATTTTATAAAGGTTTGATAAGTGTGTTATCAAGAAAACAGAAATTATCGCTTGCATCTGCTTCTATCGGGGCGGGATTAGTCCTTTCATTGAACTCTAATGTAATACCATTGCTTTTAGATCCCCTAGCTAAATCTGCTTTTAACACATTCTCTAATTTTTTTATAGGAATAGTCATCGGAATAACTCTGTTTCTTGGAATCATTATCCCCCCAGTTATCGGTACTATTAGTGACAACACTTGGACAAGATTTGGACGACGAATAATATATATGATTATCTTTGTCCCACTAACTGTTGTCATGCTGCTTATTATATCTATTGTTGGAAGTCATCTAGCAATCAATATGTCGGCATTAGACACCTATATTCTTCTTGCATTTTGTATTACTCTCTTGTATACGTTTCTTAACACGTGGAATTCAACGTATTCTGCTCTATTACCTGATCTAACTGAACCTAAAGAACGAGGAGAAACAAGTGGATATATGCAGGCGTTCAACATCTTTGGTACCATTTTAGCTTTTGGGGCTGCAGCCGCAGTGTGGGAAACAAGCCATACATTAACCTTTGTTATTTTTGTGATCGTAATCTCTATTTCTTCTTTTATTACCATTCTAACAATAAAAGAAAAAAAATCAGTTAAACCGCATGAAAAAGAACGTCTCATATCAATTGTTAAGGATTTTGTCAAAGAAAAAGATTTTGTAAAATTTATGATCACATCAATGTTTTGGTGGTTTGCCATAGGAACACTTCAACCATTCTTTGTTCTTTTCGCTAAAAATACATTAGGTTTACCAGAATCTTCAGCACTTATATTCATGGGGATATTCACTATCATCCTTGTTGTCACCGCGGTTCCCGCAGGAATATATGCTGATAAAATTGGTAAAAAACGTATTCTCAGTATAGGTGTTCTCATCGCAGCCATTGGATTATTAATAGGAGCGTTCACAACCGAGATTGCATTGATTTATATTGCTATGGGGCTAACAGGATTAGGATTCGGCGTTATTATAGTATTAAACTTTGCTCTGACCGCAGATCTACTACCAAAAGGAAAAGAAGGAAAATTCATGGGTCTTGGAAACATTTTCTATGCTGCACCACAAATGACTGCTGCTCCACTCGTCGGTTTTCTCATCAGTATATTTAATAATAATTATCAGATAATTTTTTATATTACACCACTATCATTAATCATCGGATTCATTTTATTACAAAGAGTACGAATAACCAGCTAATTTTTCAAAAATATCAAACTATTTATACCCGATTAAATATTTAGCATATAACTAAAAACAACGGGGAGGTTGATTAAAATATGGCAACAAAAGAAGAAGTAATGAATGGATTAAATAAAGTAAAATCTCGATTAGACGACCCAACAACAAAAGAAAAATTTAAAGATTTTACTAAAAAGATGCAGTTTACATTTACAGATCTTAACACGAACTATGTTCTGGATGTGGTCAATGGAGAAGCAAAATCGTTGAAAGAAGAAACCGTTGAAAAACCTGACATACTGGTTACAATGAAAAGTGATGTTTTTCTTGGTATATTAGATAAAAAGATAAACCCAGTCACCTCATATATGACCGGTAAAATAAAAGTGAAAGGGGCTATGGGTGATTTATTAAAACTACAGAAAATCATGTTTTAACCACATCAGCTTCATTTGTGAGCAAAAGTAATTTGTTGTAGAGAGGATAAAATGTATCTTAAAGGTAAAGTAGCAATTATTACTGGGGCGGCATCAGGTATTGGTCGTGCAACTGCGATTTTATTTGCACAGGAAGGTGCTAAAGTAGTTGTTACAGATATTAATAATACGGGAGGATTAGAGACAGTCCGTATAATAAAAAAGAGAAAAAAACAGGCTCTTTTCGTTCATGCTGATGTATCAAAAGAATCAGATGTAAAAACCATGGTAAAAACCGTAAAAGAAGCCCATAAGAAAGTAGATATCCTTGTTAATAACGCAGGGATAGTCCTTGTTAAACCAATCATGGAAACAACGGAACAGGATTTTGAAACAGTAGTTAATACTAATTATAAAAGTGTTTTTCTTTGCACTAAACATGTTTTGCCTTATATGAAAAAAGGAGGCACCATAGTAAACGTTGCATCAATATCAGGTCATGTCGGGCAAATTAACCATGCAGTATATGGGGGAACAAAAGGCGCTATTATCGCACTGACTCGTGCACTCGCTTGGGAACTCGCACCACGTGGTATTCGAGTCAATACTATTAGTCCAGGTTCTGTTGAAACTCCGATGCTCTTAGGTGACGTGCAAATCGAAGCAAAAAGACTTGGAGTTTCGATGGATAAAATAAAGAAAGAACGTTCTGATATTGGCGCTCTTCATAGATGGGCTGATCCAAAAGAAATCGCTGAGGCAATACTTTACTTAGCCTCTGATAAATCATCATATGTGACAGGAACTGATTTATTGGTTGATGCTGGTTGGGCCGCAGGTTAAAAAAGAAAAATCTGGCTTAATCTTTTTCCTCAAGCACTACAGCTCGTACTGTAGATGCATCAAGACCCTTAATTCTCATCGGAAGCCCTATAAAAAAAACTCTCTCCTTCGTTATCTGATTCAGATTTATCATTCCCTGGACTAATACGATATCGTTTTCATGGAACATGTTATGGATGTTACGGAGTTCATCTGTACCTACGACGCCGTTAAATGGTTCAAGTCCACCAATGAGTTTTACCATCTTGTCAATGAGGCATTTCGCAGCTGCCTCAGTCATAATGGGTGCATCACCATACGAAAGGGAACTCCGTATCAGCACTATATCCCTTTTCTTCACTTTTCCAAAGTCCTTGGGAGTAAGTTCGTATCTTTCACCGTTTATTGGGGTTTTGTCTGAAAAATCACATATTACTGCTTCACCAATCCATGTATCAACCGGAAAGTCTGTTATGCTTGGCCTATCATAATCGAGATGCTTACCGGTTTCAGCGTGCGTTCCAAGATGTGCTTCCATATCTATAAGTTCGTTAAAATCCATATCTGGATACTTTATCTGACGTAGGACAAGACGTTTCGCTCCCCCGGAATACACGACCGTTTCATTCCAATCCATATCCGTAGATGGAAATGGATCTTCTCGAACCCCGTCCAACCGGTATATCGTTGGACAGAGTTCCACACTTAATTCGATAATACGATATTTGTTCAAATCAATCATTTCTTTCGCCCTCATTTCTTATTATAATACTTTACTCAACATTCTGAGTTTTACCGGTTTTCACGGCCTTATATGCAGCTTCAACAACCTTTATGGATTCTATCCCCATTTTTCCGCTGAATTCCGGTTCCCTATTCTCTATTATGCAATCGATGAAGTAATTAATTTCGTTTCTGAATGTAAGTGGAAAATATCCAGGGTACGTTTCATGCTCTACGTCTGGTCTTACCCATCCATTGGTTTCCATACCACAATGTACTGAATGATACATCAGCGGTTTTTCGTAGGAATGATCAACTATTATCGTTCCTTCTGTTCCGTAAAACTCTAACCTTTGGCATGGTTCGCTTGCAACCACCGTTGATACTGAAACTTCACCTATAGCACCATTTTTGAACTTGATAATCGTGATTGCATTATCGTCAAAATCACTTTTTCCTTTCTCCACGACGACAGATTCTGCCATCGCAGTCACTTTTTCTATTGGTCCTATCAGCCATTGTAGAGTCATAAAGTAGTGAACCGCCATGTCAAGAAGGACACCCCTGTTTTTTGGATCGAGCTTCCATCCCTTAACATCTTCTGGCATATCGTAAACAGCACTAAGAACTCTTGCCATGAATATCTTACCTATC